>NZ_JAWOTF010000006.1:0-59692 GCF_033338735.1 Vibrio sp. Vb1127
TCGTTTCCGCTCGACTTGCATGTGTTAGGCCTGCCGCCAGCGTTCAATCTGAGCCATGATCAAACTCTTCAATTTAAAGTTTTTGATTCCCTAAATAAATAGGGAGAGGCTCAATGAATACTGACTTCAAAACTACTAATGTAATTTTAAAGCTATTATCGTTCCAACAGAACGATAATGAATTGACTGTGCCAAGTCCGAAGACTTGATTGGTCACTTCGTTTCATTGAAACCTAATTTGATACCGCTTTCCGTTAAGAAAGAAATATCTAATTGGATTATCATCAACGAGTGCCCACACAGATTGATAGGTCTATATTGTTAAAGAGCTTGCTTCGTAAGCTTTGCTATCGAAGCGGAGGCGTATTCTAAGGAAATAATTTTCAGTGTCAAACACTTTTTTAAATTAATTTTTAGAAGTTTTTCTTTCGCCTTGTTGCCAACCGCTTTTACGTTTCCGCTTTGCCCTGACAACGGAGGCGCATTATAGGGAGATGATTTTTCTTGGCAACCCCTTTTCAGAAAAAAATTCAAAAAAAAGCGTCGAATGATTAAATCTCACTCAAACGCTTGTTTTTAGCACTCAGTTGTTAACCTCAAGTAGCAAATAAGCAATCAATATGTGTCTATCCACCCCTCTTCAAAGCTTGCAATATCAAGGTGCAGTGATTTGTCGACTTCGATTTGATCTATTGCCTCTAGTTCTTTATTTACACTACTCATCGTTAATGTGTTGTTGTCTAGCTCAAACACTTGGCGTTGCGTGGTGTAATAGAACTTAAGCGTAGTGAGCGCTTTTACATCGTCATTGCTCGCGGCTGCTTTAATGCTTTTTAGTTTACGAAAGATTTTGTTGTGCAGTTGCTTGAGTTTCCAAACGTACAGCACTTCTTCCATGTATGGTCGAGTTTTAATGTGATTCAATAAAGAGAGGGAAGTTGCAACTGCGAGAACGACACCAATCAAATTCCAATGGAAATTGCCCGTTGATTGTTCTGGTACGACTTCAGTGTTGCCAAACAAAACAATCAACAGGGTACTAAAGGCAAGAGAGGAGATGGCGAGCAACGCAACAAAACCGCCAATCACAAGGTTTACTTTCTTTTTATAAATGTCTTTATTTATCTGTTTGATTTCCATATACCGCTCCTAACAGGTTACCTCTATTTTAACCAGCGCACTCCGCACGACAATCGAAGCTTTGTAAGTAAGTTCACATTTGCTATTAAACTCGCATCCCTTCCCAGCTTGGGTATATACTTCCGCGCATTCACTCTTCCTATATAAAGGCTAAATTCATGCGCTCTTTTGTTTTACGAGCTCGCGCGGCGCCAACCACCAGCAAAGCACTGTTAGAAGGTGTTGGTAATGAAGCTCATACAGAGATTCTTGCTCATACCATGATGAACACTATGTTCGTTGCTCAATCACACCGTGAAGATGTGGTTGTTCACTTGGTTTTAGAAAGCACAAAAGATTTCTCACGCACCATTACTATTCGCTCTAACGACATCACCAACATTGGCGGCTTCCATGAGTCAACCTTAATTGCAGCAGTTGCTCGCGCTTTGGATACTTCGGTTGGTATGGGCAAAGAGCAACTTCGTGAAGTCGAACCTGGTATTACCGTTCGTACCGTCAGTTTTGAACGCCTAGTGCAAGAACTGGCAGAAGATCACCAACTATATATGTTGGATAAAAAAGGCGAATTTGTTCGTGATGCAGAAATCGGTGGAAACCCATGTTTCTTGCTAACTGACCATATTCCGATGCCGAAGAAGTCTTTTAACAGCTTGAAGCGCCTTGGCACAGAGAAAATCAGCTTAGGTCCTAAGATGCTTTTCGCTTCTCAGTGTGTGGTATTGATCCACAATGAGTTGGACATTCGCGAATTTTAATTCTCGCGAGTTAATCATTCGATAAAAGAAAGAGGACTCCATTGAGTCCTCTTTTTGTTTCTATAGTAATGCTAAGTTTACTTACCACCAATGCTCAAACGAGCAAAACGAACGTCTGGCGAGAAGAAAGTTCGGCTATCGTTAATTAGCTGAGTATCACCCACTGCCTCAACTTCTTGCAGCATCTTGTAGAAGTTACCCGCTACAGTGATACCACGCACTGGTTGAACGCGCTCACCATCACGGCACAAGAAGCCACTCGCACCAAATGAGAAATCACCACTCACTGCATCCGCACCAGAATGGACACCTTGAAGTTCGACTAACTCTAGGTACTCACCCGCTTTTACTTCTGACGCACTGCTGTTACCTGTCGCAATCACTTTGTGATTCGCTGATACGTCTAGGCTCGATTGTGCACCGCGAGCGGCACTTGCTGTCGAGACTGCGCCCAAGTAACTTGCGGTCTGGCTGTTGTGTAGCAAGGTTTTCAACTCACCATTAGCAATCATCACATTGTTTTGAGTAGCGAAGCCTTCACTATCAAAACTCGCGATTGCCATACCATTTGGCATGTAAGCCGTATCAGTAAAGGTAATCAAATCACTGGCAACACGTTGACCAAGCTTGTCACCCAGTGGCGTAATGCCTTTCATCGCGCTTACGCCAGAGAAAGCACTGCCGAAAGCACCGAATAAACTTGCTAGCGCATTGATGTGGAAGATAGCAGGGTAGTTACCCGTCGCAACCGGTGCGCCTTCAAGAAGATCGCGAGCAAGGTTGTAGCCACCCTCGATACAGTAAGCTGGATTCAACTCATCAAAACGGCGACCCAGTGACATTCTACCCGCCATTGACTGTTTGCCGTCTTTTTCAAACAAGGTATACGCGTAACAAGTGAACGAGCGCTCGAAGTGTTGACACAATGTGCCTTGAGTATTGGCAATGATCAGTTGTGTTTCACCATCGCTGTAACCATTGTAAGGTGCGCTAGAAGCGTGAGGCAGAGCCACTACGCCTTGCTCAAGAGCGAGAGACAGTTCGATTTTTTCGTCAACAGAAGTTGTATCTTCTTGCGCAATCTCAGCAACATCAGTCGCGATTTGACTGTTCACGCAACTAATCGTCTGATGTTCATCTTGCTTGGAAAAGCGAGCGCTTTGAAGTGCGTTGGTCAGCATCAAATCCAAGCTTGGTTGCTCTAACGACTCAGAATAGCTTGTTGCAACACGCGCATCTTTCACAACACGAACACCCAGAACTTGGCTTGAGCTTACTTTGTACTCATCCAGCTTTCCTTGGTTCGCTTTCAAAGAAAAGCTACTGTTACGGTTTACAATGACGTCCGCTTCTGCACCTTGGCGTTTTGCTTCTGATAGGACGTAATCAACCGCATTAAGAAGTTGTTGTTCTTGGCTCATTAGTTACCGCCTCCTACCAGAATGTTATCGACTTTCAGCGTTGGCTGACCGACAGTTGTTGGTACTGAACCACTCACGGAACCACACATGCCCGGCGCAAGCGCCATGTCTTTGCCGACCATGCTGATTTCTTTCAACACTTTTGGACCCGTGCTGATCAGCGTTGCTGTTTTCAGAGGCTTGGTGATTTTGCCATTTTCAATGAGGTAGGCTTCACGAACAGCAAAGTTAAACTCCCCCGTACCCGGTTGAACAGAGCCACCGCCCATCTTCTTCGCATAGATACCACGCTCGATGCCTGCCAGCATGTCATCAAGTGAATGCTCGCCTTCTTCGATAAAGGTATTACGCATACGCGAGGTTGGTGCAAACTTGTAGTTTTGACGACGACCAGAACCCGTAGGTTCGTAACCTGTCTTCATGCCACCCATTTTATCGACCATAAAGCTGGTTAGCTTACCGTCTTTGATCAATTGGGTGCGCTGAGTCTTCATGCCTTCGTCATCAACATGAATCGAGCCCCATTCGTTGGTCATGGTGCCATCATCGACTGCATTCACTGCGGTGTGAGCAACCATTTCGCCCATCTTGTCGTGGAAGACTGATGCTTTCTTCGCAACGGAAGTGGTTTCTAGCAAGTGACCACATGCTTCATGGAAGATAACGCCGCCAAAGCCGTTACCAATCACCACCGGCATTTCACCCGATGGACAAGCATCCGCGCCAAGTTTTACTAACGCTTGCTGCGCGATAGTTTGACCTAGCTCTTTGGCATCAAGCTGTTCACTGAATTCCCAACCAGCAAGAGCGCCAGGACCTTCCATACCAGAAGACTGCTCATTACCTTTTTGAGCGACAGTATTACCAGCAACTCGTATGTAGTGACGGGTATCGTCAACGTGTAGACCTTCTGAGTTGAAGATAGACACTTGCTGTTCACGCTGAAGAACGCTGCCAATAAACTGGCTGATATGTTCACTCTCAGCACGTGTGGCTTGGTCAACTTTCAATAGAAACGCGATTTTTGAATCTAGGTTAGCATCCTTGCTTAGCGGCATGCGGCAACCATGTTGGATTGGGTAGCGGTTCAAATTCAAAGAACCCGCTGACGCGATTTGCTCACGCTTGTCTTTTGCAGCAAGCAGCGAGGTTACGCGCTTTAGTTCGGCTTCATCTGTGCTGTTGGTGTAACCGTAAAGCACCTTATGACCGAAAAAAAGACGAATACCGATACCAAAATCGATACCCGAGTTAACCTTATCCACTTCACCAGATGCGATCTGGACAGTGTTGGTTTGGTGATGTTCAACGAATAGTTCAGCGAAATCAGCCCCCAAAAAGAGCGCATGATCGATCACTGACTTCGCTGTTACAGAATTAAGCATGAAGTCTCCTTGCTCGATGATCGTCTTAGCCATCCTAATTAACTGTGAAAAAGTTCAACAAAGTTAAATTGGCAACACGTTAAATTTTAACAGTTTTTTAACCTTGTTTTGTGCTAATCCTTGCTTAACGAGACCACGATTATTTATTAAATATTCCAGGTTCTGCTCATTCACCAGAGCGTTGCACTAGTAAATTCCACCCAGCAAACCATTTAGGTGCTTACTTTATCACTCACCTCGCATAATTGAATACTCATTATAATTACGCTCAAAAAACGTATCCCTTCCGCAATGGTCCTGCTATCATCCGAACGAAATAGTCGGGGGGCCACACGACAAGTGTTGGCTGAGATCGAAATTCGAGACCCGTTGAACCTGATTCAGTTAGCACTGACGTAGGGAACTATGCACACTTTGCCTTTCGTCGCCCCTCTTAGGTAAGCGATAGCGATCGAAAAATCGATCTATCTGCAACGGTCAAAGTCAGTTCCTATACGTCTTGTAGTAGGAGCGACCATGACGCAGCAATCACAACCTCATTCACATCAAACGCCAGCCTTGCCTACCCCTATCGTATTGACCATCGCGGGTTCAGACAGTGGTGGCGGTGCAGGTATTCAAGCCGACATCAAAGCGATGTCCGCAACCGGCAGTTTTGCTTGCTCGGTAATCACGGCGATTACTTCGCAAAATACCCAAGGCGTTTCTGCGATTTTCCCCATTCCTCTCGACCATGTAGAGAGCCAACTTGATGCAGTATTTACCGACCTCAACATCGTTGCAGTCAAAGTGGGCATGCTGGCCGATTCCAACATCATCAAAGTCGTTGCTGACAAAATTAAACAGTACCAGCCAAAACACCTCGTGATTGACCCTGTAATGGTGGCCACTAGCGGCGATCTATTATTGGAACAGTCGGCAATCAGCACTTTAAAAGAAGAATTGATTCCGCTCGCAGACATCATTACCCCTAACCTACCCGAAGGCGCAGCATTGACGGGTAAGCCAGTGCCTCAATCAGAGTCTGAAATGAACGATATGATTACCGACCTTCGTGCGCTTGGCGCCAAAGCTATTCTGCTCAAAGGCGGTCACCTTGAAGAAAATGAAAACAGCAACGATCTGCTTATCATGCAAGACAGTGCCGAGTTAATTAGCGCCAAGCGATTTCCAACCAAAAACACCCATGGCACAGGCTGCACGCTGTCTTCTGCCATCGCATCTTATCTTGGACAAGGCAACAATCTGCACAAAGCGGTGCACCTTGGTAAGCAGTACATCAGCCAAGCTATCGCGCACGCTGATGAATTGGATGTCGGTAAAGGTCACGGCCCTGTGAACCACTTTTTTGCGGGTCATACTTATGTTCGCTAACGCGATTGGCATTCAGCTTTCCGATGCTAGCCTGCGATACAAAGATAGCCAAACACCGACTTTAGCAGGAATGAACATGACCATTCCCGTCGGTAAATGGACGGTATTACTCGGACGAAGTGGCTGCGGGAAAACCACAATATTGCGTTACTTAGCTGGCCTGCTGGATGACCAAGTTGACTGGCATGGCGAACTCATCACAACGGATGGCGCTGCACTGCATGACCGTATCGCTTACATGGCTCAGCAGGATTTATTGCTACCGTGGTTGAATGTGTTAGACAACGTCTGCCTCAGTTCTCGATTTTCTCAAGAGCAAGCACCAGAACAAAATAAACAACGTGCACTGACTTTACTCAGCCAAGTGGGACTCGCCGATTACCCGGATGCTAAGCCAGCTCAGCTCTCTGGCGGCATGAGACAGCGTGTTGCCCTTGCTCGCACTCTGATGCAAGACAAACCTCTAGTTCTGATGGATGAGCCTTTCTCTGCACTGGACGCGGTTACTCGCCATAAGTTGCAAACCTTGTCTGCCGAATTACTGAAAGACAAGACGGTTGTTCTTATTACCCACGACCCACAAGAAGCGGTGCGATTAGCTCACCAACTCTATGTGTTGCAAGGCACACCTGCGCAAGCTCAGCACTTGGTCGTTCCAGACTCCAAGCCGCCACGAGTTCTCGATGGAGAGTGCGCAGCGCTACAACAGGCGATTTTGGATCAATTGGAGAAAGACTATGAGTGATATGACTCAGTACAACTCCGTTTCGGCACGTATTAGTAAAAAAGAACGCGTGACCCATCCGGCTCTCCGTTTGGTCATCAGCACGGCGGTGATCTTGGGATTGTGGCAGTTGGTCGTGGTGATATTCGATATGCCAAGCTTCATCTTACCTTCACCAATTGAAGTGCTGGATAGATTGGTCACTCGTTACGATGTCCTGCTCAAACATACTTGGGTTACTGCGCAAGAGATCTTACTTGGTTTGGCGCTTGGATTATCGATGGGTTTGCTGTTCGCATTGCAAATGCTGATGTTCGAGCCGCTGAAGCGTTGGTTACTGCCTATTCTGATTGCTAGCCAAGCGATCCCTGTGTTCGCCATCGCGCCAGTACTCATGCTTTGGCTGGGTTACGGCATTGCATCGAAAGTCGTCATGGCGGCGATCATCATCTTTTTCCCCGTCACCACATGTTGCTACGACGGCTTACGTAATACACCAACAGGTTACCTCGACCTTGCCAAGACCATGGGCGCGTCTAAATGGCAGTTACTTCGTCATATTCAATTGCCAGCCGCCCTACCAACTTTAGCCTCAGGCATTCGTGTTGCCGTCGTTATTGCGCCGATTGGAGCAGTGGTCGGTGAGTGGGTAGGTTCAAGTGAAGGCTTGGGTTATCTGATGCTCCAAGCTAATGCTCGCATGATCATTGATGAGATGTTTGCGGCGCTGTTTATCCTAGCCGTGCTGTCTATCTCACTCTACTTCATCACCGATAAATTATTGAAAAAAGCCATCCCTTGGGAAAGCAAATAATTACAGAAAATAACCAAAGAAAATTGGGAAAGAAAAGGAAGAACCCCGTGAATAAAAACAAACTTATGAGCGCTGCTGCTCTACTCGCTTCAGTGGTATCAACCAATGTGCTTGCAGCAGAAAAAGAGATGACACTGATGTTGGATTGGTTCGTCAACCCAAATCATGGTCCTATCGTGATTGCCAAAGAGCGTGGTTACTTCAAAGAACAAGGTTTGAAGGTCAACATTCAAGAGCCGGCAGATCCAAGCACGCCACCTAAGTTGGTCGCGGCGGGTAAAGTCGACATGGCGATTTCTTACCAACCAAGCCTAACTATCGATGTCGCGGCGGGTTTGCCACTAATCCGCTCTGCGACTTTGATTGCTACGCCACTCAACACGTTGATGGTGCTGGATAACGGTAAGAATGAAAACCTTGGCGACTTGAAAGGCAAGAAGATCGGTATTGCGATCGCAGGCAACGAAGAAGCGACAATCGGCACCATGCTAGCGCAAGAAAACGTGAAGTTTTCTGACGTACAAATCATCAACGTAGGTTGGGCGCTGTCTTCGTCTCTTGCGTCTGGCAAGGTGGATGCGATTTGGGGCGGTCTACGTAACTTCGAAACCAACCAACTGGCACTAGAAGGTTATAAAGCTAAGGCCTTCTTCCCTGAAGAACACGGCGTGCCAGCGTATGACGAGTTAGTCTTCGTAGCCAATGCAAAAAACTACGACAAAGAAGCCATCAAGGCATTCAACAAAGCACTAGAGCAAGCGACCACTTACATCGTTAACCATCCAAAAGAGTCGTGGAAAGAGTTCGTGGCTTATTCACCAGACACGCTCAACAACGAGCTTAACCAACGCGCTTGGAACGACACGCTAACTCGTTTCGCTCTTCGTCCATCCGCAGTAGATCTGAAACGCTACGATGATTATGCGCAGTTCATGTATTCACAAAACATCATCGAAACACTGCCAAAAGCGAAAGATTACGTACCGAGCTTTGACTAATTCTACTGACCTTAGGATCTAAGCCTAGGGTCTTTTGATAACGAGATACTCATAATGAAATACCAAGATTTGATCGACGCTTGCCGCCAAGATTGGCAAGAATACACTGAGCATGCTTTCGTGCAGCAATTGGCGCAAGGCACTCTGGCTCAGCCTTGTTTTCTGCATTACCTAAAGCAGGATTTTCTTTTCCTAAAGCAGTACGCACGAGCTTACGCATTAGCGATCTACAAAGCACGTACTTTGGATGACATGCGCCGTGCCCTACCAAGCGTACACGCATTGCTCGATTCTGAAATCGCCCACCACGTGACTTACTGTGAGCAATGGGGACTGACAGAATCCGACTTAGAAAACGAGCCAGAAGATTTCGGCACTGTGGCTTACACCCGTTACGTATTAGATGCTGGCATGACGGGCGATCTTGTTGATCTATACGCGGCACTAGCGCCATGCTCCATCGGTTATGCCGTAATCGGTAAGGTGCTGATTGAAGATGAAAAGACCGTAATCGAAGGCAACCCATATGCAAGTTGGATCAACCTCTACGGTGGTGAGGAATTCCAATCTGGTGTCGCAAAAGGGGCAGAACACTTTAATCAGTTGCTAGCAGAAATTGATATCAACAGCCAGCGCGGTCAAAACCTGATTCAGGTATTCAAAACCGCAACGCGTATGGAAGTAGCATTCTGGCAACAAGGTCTGAACGCTCAGCAAGATTAATCGGAGAGTCTCATGTTAATTGAACAAATCACCCAAGCATTAACCGCAGTACGCCAGCAAAAGCCGTTAGTCGTCAACATCACTAACTACGTGGTGATGAATAACACAGCAAACGCACTATTAGCGATCGGCGCTTCTCCAATCATGGCGCACTCCAAACAAGAGATGGCAGAGATGATGTCGTTCGCTGGCGCACTGGTTATCAACATCGGTACCCTAGACAGCGTTTGGACACCGCGCATGAGCTATGCCGTAGAGCAAGCCAATGCCAACGGTAAAATCGTTGTACTCGACCCTGTCGGTTGCGGAGCAAGCTCACTACGTACCGAGACATCACGTGAGATCGCACGCCTTGCCGACAAGTTGATCATTCGTGGTAACGCCTCAGAAATCATCGGTCTCGCTGGCGAACAAGCACAAAGCAAAGGCGTCGATGCGTTAGACAGCAGCGACGCAGCACTTGGCGCAGCGAACTTCTTAGTTTCAGAGTATGGTGCAAGTGTGGTGATTTCTGGCGAGACTGATTACATCATCACGAAAGAGCAAACTGTGCAGCTAAACAACGGTCACGAGATGATGCCATACGTAACCGGAATGGGCTGCACACTAACGGCACTGACGGGTGCTTTCGCTGCTGTTGGTGATCACTCCGGACTTGCTGCCGCGGCGGTACTGGGCGTTGTGGGTGAAATTGCGGCTGAGCAAGCGCGAGGGCCAGGCAGTCTGCAAATGAACCTGTTGGATGAGCTTTACCAACTGGATGAAGAAACACTGGCAAAACGCCTAAAACTCCAAGTGAGTTAAGCTTTCTCTAACAAATACCGGCCTCTCACTCCCTGTAGATGAGAGGCCCAAAGGAAACAAAATGAACGCCTATCGTTTATATTTGGTCACCGATGACCAACAAGATTTAGCCACACTAAAGCGTGTTGTGAGAAAAGCCGTGGAAGGTGGCGTGACCATGGTACAAGTCCGCGAAAAACACGGCGATGTGCGTGCGTTTATCGAACGTGCTCAAGCCGTGAAAGACATCCTTAAAGATACCAATGTGCCTTTGATCATCAATGACCGCGTTGATGTTGCACTGGCAGTTGATGCCGATGGGGTTCACCTCGGGCAATCAGACATGCCCGCAACTATCGCTCGTGAGTTGATTGGACCAAACAAAATCCTCGGCTTATCCATCGAAAATGAAGAGCAGCTTGCAGAAGCGGACTCTCTTCCGATTGATTACATCGGCTTGAGCGCAATCTTCGCGACGCCGACCAAAACCAACACCAAGAAGTTCTGGGGTATTGATGGCTTGAAGATGGCGTTAGAGACGACTTCACTGCCGATTGTTGCCATTGGCGGCATTAACGAAAGTAACATTCCGCAACTCAGCGCCACTGGTGTTCATGGCTTAGCTTTGGTTTCAGCGATTTGCCACGCAGAAGATCCAAAAGCCGCATCGGAATATTTATTAGGGTTGATGAGCTAACCTTGCTCACGCCTGAACAAAGCGCTTATGGATGAGCGCGTTTGCCTTTCAGTACTTTCAACAACCTCTCCTTTCACAACGAAGAGCTGCAATGTCACTTTCACGCTCGAATTGACAGAGCGTTGATAAGTTTTTCACGCCAGATAACGTAAGATAAGCCCCTTATTTTCACGTGGTTGAATAACCCTCAATAAAAACAAAACGCTCTCAATGAAAACCAAAAAATATGGATTGATGATGCTCGCCTTGTTTGTTCTTGGCATCATCCCAATGTCGCTGTTTGGCTCTTATCACAATCTCACTTCACAGGTGCCGGAAAGTCTGGGTATTACTTTTACTTTGCTCACAGATTCTGCTGGTAGCAAAGGCTTTTTAATTACGTTAACACTGCTACTGCTTTCTTTATTTCGCTTTAAACCAAGTCGCATTGAGTGGATACAAAAACTCTCAATGTTAGGGTTGTTACTGGTGATTGGTTTTGCCAGCAAAACGGGGCTAAAACTGATGACAGAAAGCCCGCGTCCCTACACGGAATTGCTCGCAGCAGAACAATTGATTGAGCACCCAGACGCGTTTTATCAGTTGGATACAAAGCAGCAAGCCAACGTAATTAACCAGATTTCTGAACACGTCAGTGATTGGCGAACACGCCATTGGCAAGGCGAGAAAGACTATTCTTTCCCATCCGGCCATACGATTTTCGTTTCGATTTGTTTGGCTTTCTTTGGCGGGTTGTTCTTACAGAACAAGTGCTATATCTCTGCACTGTCATTATGGATGTGGGGAATGAGCGTCGCATATAGCCGCTTATGGCTGGGGATGCATCGCCCTGAAGATTTAATAGGCTCAGTCTTGTTTGTCGCGATTGTATTTACTTTACTCCCGACATTTCAAATTAAGAAACAGATGCCATTTGTTTCTCTCGCTTCGCGCTAATGTGAACGATTACTAGATAAAAAAGAAGCCAGCGATTCGCTGGCTTCTTGCTTTAAAACGCTACTTTTTTCTAACCATTTCTTGGTGGTTCAAACGCTGTTAGTTCTAATTCTGGGCCAGTGTATTTTTCAATACGAACCAGCGCCGAGTTCGCCGCACAGCCGTTTGCAAGTCGAGAGGTCGGAATATCCAACGTTAACACGTTACAACCGCCGTTCTTACAAATGCCGGTTTTCGGATCCAGATCCGGCCAGCCGCCTTCATGAATACACACTGAACCTTGCTTGATTCGGTCAGTCACTTCTGCACCAACCAATACTTGGCCACGGTTGTTAAACGCACGAACTAAATCGCCCGTTTTAATACCACGCGCTTTCGCATCTTCAGGGTGAATCCAAATAGGTTCACGGTTTGCAATTGCGTACTCTTCGCGAATCTTCGCGTAGTTAAACTGGCTGTGTAGACGATGCGCTGCGTGCGCGGTCATTAGCTGCAACTCGCCGTCTTTTGCATTGCCAGTGTACTCGGTTGGTGCCATCCACGTTGGGTGTGGAGGACAGTCTTCCAACTGATAACCTTCAATGGTTTTCGAGAAGATTTCGATCTTACCACTTGGTGTACCGAGTGGATTCATGATCGGGTCTTCACGGAAATCTGCGTAACGAACAAACTGTGCGTTCTTCTCGTTCCACTTCATCTCGATCAGTTGGTTATCTTCCCAGAACTTGCTGAAGTTCGGCATTGCTACGCGAGAGCCACGGCCACCTTGTTGCGCCGCCTTGTAGAAGCCGTACAGCCATTCCATTTCAGTTTTGCCTTCGGTGTATACGTCACGGCCACCCGGAGCTAGCATCTCGGCCATGTCCGCGAATACATCGAAGTCATTACGCGCTTCACCTTGCGGCTCAACCACTTGCTTCATTGGCACCAAGTGTTGGTTACTGTAGTCACCCGTCATCGTTAAGTCGTTACGCTCGAACGATGTGGTGATTGGCAGAACAATGTCCGCGTGCTTCGCAGCCGCCGTCCAGTAAGGCTCTGAAATCACGATCAGCTCAGGCTTTTGCCACGCTTTGATCAGACGGTTGGTGTCTTGGTGGTGAGTAAAGTTCGCACCACCTGCCCACCAAATCATCTTGATGTCCGGGAACGTCAGTTCATGACCGTTATGATGGTAGGATTGACCTGGGTTTTCCAACGCCTCGACAATACGCGCCACAGGGAAGCTTTGCACCGCGCCAGACACCGCCCAGTCGTTCCCCGCAGAAGAGCCGCCACCCAGCGATGCCGAAATCGCAGGAAGTACGCCAGCATCACGAGCAGGGTTACCACCGTTTGAGTAGTGGTAAGAGAAACCAAAACCACCGCCCGGTAAACCGATCTGACCCAACATCGTTGCCAGTGTAACCAGCATCCAGTGACGCTGCTCACCGTATTGTTGGCGCTGCATGCCCCAACCCGCCATCAGCATGGTGCGGTTTTTACTGAAGATGTCAGCCAGTAGCTCAAGTTGCTTCGCAGGTACGCCACAGATTTGTGATGCCCATTCTGCTGATTTTTCTACGCCGTCTTCTTCGCCCATCAGGTACGCTTCAAACTTGTCGTAACCTGCGGTGTATTTATCGAGGAAGGCTTTATCGTGCTTACCTTGTTTCACCAAGGTGTGTGCGATACCCATCATCATTGCCACGTCGGTCATTGGGTGAGGAGCAATCCACTCCGCATTCTCGCCAAAGAACTCGATGGTTTCAGAACGAATTGGGTCAATCGCAATAACCGTCTTGCCTGATTTTTTCAATTGATGGAAGAATTCAAGACCAGCACAGTCTGTTGAGCTCCACGCGATTTTTAGAGTGTTGATTGGGTTTAAGCCCCAAAGCACAACCACATCGCTGTGCTCTAATACCACTGGGTACGTGGTTTGTTGCTCGTACACTTCGATAGAGCCCACAACGTGCGGCATGATGATCTGCGCAGCACCCGTTGAGTAGTCACCCAAGTGGCCTGAATAGCCACCCGCCATGCTCATGTAACGTTGCAGCAAGGTTTGTGCTTTGTGCAGCACGCCACTTGAACGCCAGCCGTAAGAGCCTGCAAACACAGAAGCCGGGCCATATTCTTTGCGAATTCGCATGTGCTGTTCGTGGATCAGCTTGTAAGCCTCATCCCAAGACACACGCACAAACTCATCACTACCGCGCACACCTTCTGGCGACGATGGGTTTGCCAAGTAGCCTTTACGTACCACTGGGTACTTCACACGCGCCTTGGTATGCACTTGGTCAGGACCGGTGCTTTGTAGGCTGTTTGGTACCGTTTGTGGCAATGCGTTCGTGGTTGAAACCAGCTTACCGTCTTGCACTTCACACAGCATTGGGCCCATGCGGCCCGCTGTCAAAATGCCCTTGCCACGCTGGTTTGAAGACGCAACAGACATAGGTGCAAATGAAGTGAATGCCATTGCACCAGCCGCCATACCAGTGCCTTTTAGAAATCCGCGACGGGTCATATTAGTCATAATCTTATCCTTCTATTTATCGTTAGTGACCAACCACATCTTTCGCGTGGTGCTGGAAGAACTTGGTTAGAATTTCTAGGTTCTCGGCTGAAATATCAGTTCGATCACCCATACTTTTCGCTACCGGTCCCCATGCATTCACTGTGAAGTGATTTGAAGGAATTTTCGCGTGACAAGTTGCACAGTAAACGTTGTCCAACTCTTCTGCGTATGACCATACGGGTTCAAGCGTGTCTACAACTGGAGAATCAATAGCACCTGTTAGAGAAACCGCGCGCCATTCGTTGCCGTAAACATCTGCCTCAAATTCACCAGTTTCAAGCGCTTGTTGGCCTTGCTCTGTTAGCGTTGCAACGATGGCACGTTGACCTTCTCCCATGTAAAGCACTTGCTCTGCGCCTTTCATTTGGAATGCGTTCAACTTAACAGTGCGGTTGTCGCCTTCAGAGCTGATTACTTCCAACTTCGTCGTTGGGTTAATTTTACCCATCTCACCCATTGTGATTTCAGTCACAGGGTAAACGACTTTGGCACCAGGTGATGTTTTTGTGGTGAAGCTCATCAACGTTTCAAATGCCTTGCTGTCTAGCTCTGCTTCTGGTGCAAAGTGCGCCACACCTTTATGACAATCGATACACGTTTGAGCGTTTGCTTTCGCGTAAGCGTGCATCTTCGCCGCATCACGTGATTGCTCAAACTCTTCCATTGCATCGAAATCATGACACGAACGACACGTCGCTGAATCATTTTCACGGAACTGAGCCCATACCGTTTCAGCCATATCTTTACGATGTGCTTCATATTTCTCTGGCGTGTCGATCTTACCTGTCACAAATTCATGGTAGATGTCTTTCGACGCGCGAATTTTGGTGATCAGGTAATCCATTGGTTCTTGAGGAATATGACAGTCAGAACATTCCGCGCGAATGCCTTTCGCATTACTGAAGTGCACTGAGCCTTGGTACTCTTTGTAAGGGGTTTCCATAGAGTGGCACGAGAGACAAAATTCAGTATCTGAGGTGTAATGCATTACTGCCGCACTCCCCCCCAAAGTTAACCAGCCCACACCAATGCCGGCAGCAACCAGCAGTGCAACATATTGTTTTTTTATTGACATAATTAGCAACACTTCCAAATAAAATGTAATTATAGGTCGCAAATTACTACTTTATGGGTAGTCCTCTCTTGATCCACATCATTTCCGTGTTGCTCTGTATGCCTCAAGTATGAAATTTTGTTATTTGCATCTCAAAGATGAATATATGGCAATAATCCATTACCCAGCCAACCATTCACCACATAAATCACTTTTATGAATGCAACTATTTGATTAAACAGATAAGAGGATGAGAGACTGAATCTCCACATTGATGCAGTAAGGACACGCATGTCAGTTTATATCGAGACGCACAGAAGCCAATTAAGACCCATCAAAGCCAGTGACTGGGAACTCTTTCAACGATTACTCTCCGAACAAGAGGTTATTGCACTCTGTTTCGATCGTCCCAGCGAAACAGAAATAAGAGAAAAATTTGCTTCGCGATTATTACCATGGACCCCAAATTGCCAGCATTGGCTTTGCCTTGTAATACTCGATAAGCAATCTGAGCAACCCATCGGCATCACTGGCTTTGCTATTGAAAACGGTAAGGCAGAGGTAGGTTACTTACTTTTGCCGGAATTTCATGGCCAACAGTTTGGAACAGAAACTCTTCAAGCGCTTCTATACTGGGCAACCTCGACACATAACATCAACCACTTTTCCGCGACGGTCACTGAAGGCAATATTGCATCAGAGCGTGTCCTGATAAAATGTGGTTTCGAACTCATTGAGGTCATTCCAGACGCATACCAAATTGGTGGCAAACCCTACGCCGATAAAATCTACTCACTACATAAATAAGGACGTATTTTGAATAAAGTAGTCATCATTACCGGCGCAAGCCGAGGCATTGGAGCCGCAGCGGCAAAAAAGCTGGCCGAGCAAGGCTATCGCGTTTGCGTTAATTACCGCACTCAGCAAGAGGCCGCCGACCAAGTTGTGGCAGAAATACAAGCAAACGGTGGAAAAGCGATTGCCATCGCCGCAGACGTAGCCGATGAGAAGCAAGTGCTCTCCTTGTTTGATGAAACAGAACGTGAATTTGGTGCAGTGACGCACTTGGTCAACAACGTTGGCATCCTATTTACTCAATCGCCTTTGTCAGAAATCAGCTTGGAACGCTTTCAGAAAGTAATGAACACCAATGTGAATAGCTGTTTTCTCTGCTGTCGAGAAGCGGCGAGGCGATTCAGTGCAGGCGGTGCAATTGTGAATGTCTCCTCTGGAGCGTCGCGCTCAGGCGCGCCATTTGAGTATGTCGATTACGCCACATCAAAAGGCGCGATGGATACCTTAACTAAAGGGCTCTCGCTAGAGTTGGCAGAGCGCAATATTCGCGTCAATGGCGTTCGACCTGGTTTCATTTACACTGATATGCATGCCGACGGCGGAGAACCAAACCGAGTAGATAGACTCAGCCCTCAAATTCCTCTTAAACGCGGTGGCACGGTAGAAGAAGTGGCAAATGCGATCGCTTGGCTATTAAGTGACGAAGCCTCTTATATCACAGGATCATTTATCGATATTGCAGGGGGCAGATAGAATGCAAGTCCATATCCGACAAGCGATTCCCGATGATTTAGACGAAATTTTTCAGCTTAATTTTCAAATTAATTCACTGCATTTTGCGAATGCGCCAGAAGCCTTTGTTGCGCCATCAGAAGCTGACCGTGAATTTCTTGCACAAGCACTAGAGAACAAAGAGCGACTCTTTTTGATTGCCGAACGCGAACAGCAAATTCTCGGCTTCTTAACCGCGATGATCACCCAAAACGACACCGTCAGTTTTCTGATCAAAGACCCAATTTGTCGCGTGGGAACAATTGTTGTCGATGAAGCGCAAAAGCAGCAAGGAATCGGCCGCCAACTGCTCCTAGCCTGTGAGCAATGGGCGCGCGACGCCAATGCCACACAAATTCGATTGGAAGTGATGGAATTCAATCAGCCAGCACAGCGCTTTTACGATAATCAAGGTTTTAAAACTAACTCACGCATTATGCTGAAACATTTGTAACGATAACGACAATTAAGCGCTTTTCACGACTAAACCCACCTAAATCGTATTTATCGATGCAATTTACCCCCTAATTTTAGAAAAAGACGATATGATGTGCGGATAAGGAGATTCGAACATGATTTATCTTTTCGATTGGGGGAACACCTTGATGGTAGATTTCCCTGAGGCACAAGGAAAAATGTGCGATTGGGAACACGTAGAAGCAGTTCCTCAAGCCAGAGAAACACTGGCAATACTTTCCCAAAATCATCCCATCTACATTGCGACCAGTGCATCTGATTCCAACATGGAAGAGGTTCAGCGTGCATTTGTTCGCGTCGACTTAGACCAATACTTAAATGGCTATTTTTGTTTTGCCAACCTCGGCATCGCTAAAAACCAACCTGAGTTTTATCTCGCCATCGCAAAACAGTTAGGGGTTAACGTGAGTGGAATAACCATGGTTGGCGATTTACCTCACAAAGATATTTACCCTACGATGAAAGCGGGCGTAAACACAATTTGGTTTAACCCAACGGGCGCTGATGCACCAGCCGAAGCCATTCCTAACCAAATTCGTTGTTTATCTGAGCTTATCCCCTAACCGTTACTAACCTGCACTAATCAAGGAAGATGAATGCAAATCAGATCCATCAAGGTGAGCGATATCGCTCGCTTCACCGCGCTGTGGAATCGAGTGTACTCCGAAGGGGAATTTTTGATTTCTCCTGCACCCGATAACGCAACGCTTCGCAGAATCCTGCAACGTGTGGAAAACGAGTCCATCCCTCAGTTTGTCGCGTTTGACCGCCAAAAACTTATCGGTAGTGTTGAAATCTACCCAGCTGAGATGTGCGGTTACGAAAGAGAGCAACGCCTTCGCGTCGGTATTCTTGGTATTCACATCGACAAAAACTACCGAGGCAAAGGATTGGGGCGAAAACTGTTGGCTGTCGCGATCGCACGTGGTTGGGAATTTGGTTACGACCAAATCGCACTCTACGTATACAAAACCAACACACCAGCGATTGCTTTGTATGAACGGTTTGGATTTGAACATCAGGGGGAACTTGGGGAAGTGACCTTGCCAAATGGTAAAGTCTTGATGAGTCAAAAAATGATATTGTATAAAGCGCAAAGCCGTTCGAAAAGCCCAGATTTGTAGACTCACGATAACCGTTGTTCGCAACACTTATTCGGGGTTAACACCCTTGCGTCACATGCCCTCGAACAATTGAATCGTTAGAGGCTTGATTCACGTAGTAGAAATAGCATGCCTCTTCTGCCAGTGTGTAACCTTGCGGCCAAATGTACACCACGCGATCAACACCCGATTTATCTAAGAACTGATAATCAGGAATAGCGACAAAATGAGCACTGTTTGGGTGCTGCTGACCGATGATGCAAAAATCACTGCCTTTGCACGGCACGTCAATTTTCGAATAACCTCTGGCTGGTAGATCGATTTCTAACAAAGCTCGAATACTATCGGCACTCGCTTCTGGCATGCCTTTGCGTGTTTTGACATGTCGGTCAATGTAGTGAACGTGCTCTTGGCCGTAAGCGTTATCAATCACTGATTGAGCATGAAAGAATTTGAGAGCCGTACCCAAAGAAGACTGAGAACTGTGCAGCATCGCAGCGTATGCTTGGCGATGAATATCGAGTAATACTGGTAAAGCAGCTAATGCGATGAAAGCCAAAGTGGTAAGCACTATGGTGATTTCCATCAGCGTAAATCCCTTTGATTTCACGTTTCTTATCTCAACTAGCCCAAGACAATAGCCCCACATCCATGTGAGACCGAGCCAATATATCGCCAATTTCTTACGATTAAAGGCTTAAGGGGTAAGAAGAGACAAACACCACTCAAACTTGAGAACAGCAGCCAAAGAGCAGTGTAACAAAACGACGCTATGTGTCAGATATTAGACGGTTTTTTACTCTCTAGTTACTGAGTAAAGGCACATTATTTCGCACCAGACCACGACGAACATTCGTGCACATTTTGCCAAAACGACGAATCTCATCGAACTGCGGAACAATGCCGCGCTCCATGGCTGACTCCCAATAAGTGACTTCTGAATCGACCATTTCCAACAATTTCTTCGGACAGCCAATGCACTGCCCTTCTGGTCCACATACAAACGTTTCTGGTTCATAAATTGGTAGTTCCGCTTTTACTTGCTCGATGATGCTACGCATGGCGGTCATTCGATCTGGCTTTACCTTCATCATTCTGCTCCACGGATTAAGATGAAGCAGATTGTACCCACTGATACGCAAATGTCCCTAGCCAATTTAGGTATATTCTGTTTGAATCGATTTCTTTATCGTCAGATCCGGCTTTTTAACCACCAAATACACCGCCGTAGCTGCCAGTACGAAACCAGAAATCCCCATCCAATCAAATGACTCTCCAAACGCGAGCCAAGCCTGAATCGCCGTCGTTGGCGGCACCAGGTAGAATACAGAAGCTACGCTCGATGCAGCACCGTTCTTAACCATGTACAACAGCAGTAGAATAGCTACACAAGAGAGCACGACGACCAACCACAACACAGTCAAAATAAACTCCAGTTCCCACTGCACTTGCATGGTTTCAAACTGCATCGCAACGGGCAGAAACATGACGAGAGCGGCCAAATATTGCACCGTCGCACCACCCACCATATCCACTTGTTGGCAATGTTTTTTCTGATAAAGCGTCCCTAGCGTGATACCAACCAAAGCCAACAAACACAAACTAATGGCCAACACTTTATGCTGCTCGGATTGCCACTCCATTTTGCCCATCAACACCATAGCGATACCGACAAAACCAAGAGCCAAACCCAACCATTGCGAGGGTTTAAATTCCTCACGAACAAACGCCACCAGCAAAGCCGCGGTTAAAATCGGTTGAATACCCACCAGCAACGAACTCAACCCAGCAGGCATACCCAAGGCGATAGCGAAATAAGTACCGCCCAGATAGAAACCGTGGATCAACGCACCAACTACACAGCTGTGCCAAAAATCTTTTCCTGTCGGCAACCTTCTACGCAATACCGCCACAAGAACCAAAAACAATAAGACATTGAATGCCATACGGATAGAAAGTAGTGTCGCTGGCTCGGCATATTGCAAACCAAAACGCGCACCAACGAATCCAGAAGCCCAAAGGATGACAAATACAAAAGGGATGGCTCGGATTAACATGATCGCCTCACTCACGCTTGTTTTATGTTTTGAGATACTGCTAATGTAATTAGGTACAGTGTTTTCAAAAAGTGACAGATGGAAGTGTTTTTATGGGTACAGATTTATTGGGAAGCGGTGAAGGGAATAAGTACCTCGTGGTGGAAAAACACCTCAAACAAGCCATCAATGGTGGCGTTTATCAGGCGGATGATCGACTGCCCTCCATTCGCTCGTTGAGCCAAGAATTAAACGTCAGTAAAAATACCGTGATTCGTGCGTATCAAGAGCTGGAAGCACAAAACTTGGTTTACTCGGTTCCCAAATCGGGTTATCGAGTTAAAGTCGCCTTGCCGACCTCTCGCTCAATTCCGGATCCGACTCGCGTGGATTTGCTCTCGATCTGCAAAGAAATCCTTACTTATCCTGAATACCAAGAGCGTTTGCCTACCGGTTCTGCCCACCCAAACATTGACTCCCCCGCGATCAAAAGCTTGTACGCCGAGATCGGCCGCCACAGCCGCCAGCAAACGCATGTACCGAGCCATTACCAATTACCACCCGGTGATCACCTCTTAATCAAACAACTGGCGAAAATCACACAAGATTTGGGCACGCCAGCCAAGTTGGATGAGATCATGGTAACGCACGGCGCGCAACAAGCCATTAGCCTAGCGCTGCGCGCAACGACACAAAAAGGCGATATCGTCGCGGTGGAGTCCCCTTGCTATTTTGGCAACTTATTGATGCTAGAATCACTCGGCCTCAAAGTGGTGGAAATTCCGAGTTGCCCACGCGACGGTATGTGCCCCGAAGCCTTAGCAAAAGCAATGGCGACATGGGACATAAAAGCGATCATCGTAACGCCAAACTTCACCAATCCAACTGGTGCCATGATGCCGCTAGAAAAGCGTCAACAATTACTATTGGCGTCCGGCAATATTCCTATTATCGAAGACGATGTGTTTGGCGGGTTAAGTTATGATAAGCCGTTGCCAAGCTTGAGATTGCTCGATGACAAGCAACGCGTAATTTACGTGAATTCGTTATCCAAAACGCTCGATTCGCGTTTGAGAATTGGTTGGATGTTGGCGGGGCGATATCGAGACCAAATTGAACAATATCTACTGTGTGAGAACATGGGCAGTTTGAACCTGATGCAATCCGCCGTGGCAACGTTTCTAACGTCAGGCAAGTATCGAACGCATACTGCGCGAATGGGTCGGGTTTATCAAAACAACATGCGACGATTTATCCAGATGCTTCATCAATACTTGGATGAATACGAACCTCTAAAAAATCGATACCAGATCAACGCCGTACAAGGCTCGTTCTTACTTTGGTTGCGACTGCCCGAAGACACGGACAGCTATGCGTTGTATCAAGCATGCAATAAGCACAGAATCAGCCTACTTCCCGGCACCGTATTTGGCACTCAAGGGCAATATCGGCATTGCGTACGCCTCAGCGTGGCAAACTTTGGTCATGAAACCGATTGGAGTCAAGCGATGCAAACACTGGCAAAATTGATAGCAAAGCATGCCTGTTAACTCGCTCTTGCTAAATGAACTTATGCCTACACACGCAAACACGTAACAACAAAAAACTCCACGCAAAGGTGGAGTTTTTCATATCGTCATCGCCTTCAGTGCGACTTAATTTGCCACATTCTCGCGACGTTTTCGGCTAAGTTAGCAACGTTGACGTCGGCCTCTTTCATGGCCTCAGGTAAGCTCATCGCCCTTGGTACACAAGCAAACACCGCATCAATGCCGCACTCATAAACCGCCTGATAGTTGTCGCCCACACAGCCTGCTAATGCAATGACTGGTAAATTACACTGCTTGGCGACCTGAGCAACGCCCATCGGCGTTTTGCCATGTGCGGTTTGATGATCGATTCGACCCTCGCCTGTAAATACGATATCCGCATCCTCAACATGCTGAGCAAGTTTGACCGTTTCAAGCACAATCTCAATTCCTGGTTGCAAACGTGCTGGCGTGTACCCGAGCAAGGCCGCGCCCATACCACCAGCAGCACCCGCCCCTTCACGAGTCAGTACATGCTTACCCGTCGCTTGTTCCGTCAACTCGCCAAACTTGCGCAATGCGTTATCGAGCTGAGTGACGTCTGATACGGTCGCTCCCTTTTGAGGGCCAAAGATAGCCGACGCGCCTTTGTCACCACAGAGTGGGTTATCAACATCGCACGCTACCAACACTTCGCAAGTTGCTAAACGAGGGTCAAGACCAGAAATATCGATGGACGCAAGCGCCGCTAACCCGCCTCCATTTGGGGTAATTGCATGACCAGATTCATCAAGAAACGCCACCCCCAACGCGGTCAACATGCCCACGCCACCATCATTGGTAGCGCTGCCGCCCAAACCAATAATTAAGCGTTGAATGCCTCTGTCTAGCGCGTGTTTGATCAGCTGTCCGGTACCAATGCTACTGGTCAGTTTTGGGTCGCGAGCGTCACTCGGCACAAGGTGCAGCCCACTGGCCTCCGCCATTTCAATAACCGCGGTTTCGCCGTCGCCGAGGATGCCATAAAACGCTTCAACATCATTCCCTAGTGGCGCGGTCACCGTTGTGAAGACTTGTTCGCCTTGAGTTGCATCTATCAAAGATTGAACCGTGCCTTCGCCACCGTCTGCGACCGGAACCGTAACAAACTCGGCATCATGCCATACGCGAGCAAGACCCGTTTTGATCGCCTCGCTCACTTGTTTGGCGGTTAAGCTTTCTTTAAATGAATCAGGTGCAATTACCACTTTCATACGTATTTCCAGAGACTTATAAGAGAACGAGACTCAAAATGTACACCAATGCCATTGCCGTGACACCTTGAACGAGCGTAGCCATGGTTTGCGCGCGGTACGCTAAGCCCACCGACATGCGGCTAAACTGCGAAACTACCCAGAAGAAACTGTCGTTTGCATGAGAAACCGTCATCGCACCTGCACCGATCGCCATCACCGTTAATACGCGGCCCATTTCTGAATCGAGCCCCAATTGCGTAAGCATAGGCGCAACCAAAGCCGATGTGGTAACCAATGCAACCGTTGATGAACCTTGCGCCGACTTTAGCGCAGCCGCAACGATAAATGGCATGAAAATACCCACGCCCAGCGCCGATAGCGTCGTACCTAAGTATTCACCTAGCGGCGTGGCTTTTAATACCGCGCCAAATGCACCACCCGCACCGGTAATCAAAAGAATAGGCGCAGCAGCCGTAATACCTTGGCTGATTCGCTCGCCAAATTCTTCAATCTTGTTGTCTGACTTGAGTAGACGAACAGAAAGGAACAGGCCAATCACCAATGCCGTTAGTGGCTGTCCTAAGAAAGTCAGAACATCAAACACAAAACCTTCGCCCAGCGGTAGGCTTGGGAATTTCGCGATAGAGCCAAAACAGATCAATAAGATAGGAACAAAAATAGGAGCGAATGCTTGGCTCGCCGTTGGCAATTGGCCGTAAGACGCTTTGAGTGCTTGCCAGTCTTGCTGAATTTCTTCTACGGCTTCAATGCCATCTGGTTCAACATGTTGGAATCGGTTCGCCCACAACATCCCCGCTAACGCCGCAACCGCTGCAACAAACACACCCACACCAATCACTAAACCAAGGTTAGATTCCAGGTCTAAGTTACCCGCAGCGGCAATAGGGCCAGGAGTTGGCGGCACAAACGTGTGCGTCGCGTATAGGCCAGTTGCCAACGCCACACTCATTGCAACGCTTGAGGTTTTTAAACGCTTCGCGAGTGATTCTTTGAGCGAGTTCAGAATGACAAAGCCTGAATCACAAAATACCGGAACAGAAACGATGTAACCGATGATGCTCATGGTCAATGTTGGGAAACGCTCACCCAACACTTTGATGACCGTATCGGCCATGGTGATCGCCGCACCACTTTTTTCCAAAATAACACCAATGATGGTACCTAAAACGATCACCAAGCCAATGTAACCAAGGATGCCGCCAAAGCCAGAAGCAATGGTTTTGGCAATGCTATCTGCCGGTAAGCCGTAAGCAAATGCCGCAAGAAACGCTGCGATGATCAGCGCTAAAAAGGGATGTAATTTGAATTTGGTGGTCGTGAGCACAATAAATGCGATCACCCCAAGCAGGATTAATATAAGGTTCATGATAACTCCATTTATTCTTATTTTGCTGAGCGAGTCCGTGTTGGCTCACTCAACATGTAGGGACGCATGAATTATTAATCGTTTGCTTTCGAATTCCTTTAGGCGGAGTGACAAATGATGTGGTCAAAAAATAACGCGTATTGTGCAAATGCACAACATCACGACATTTTTGAGAGCCGAGTCGCAATATAAAGCTCCGCTAACCCCACAAAATTGGTTGTTGGTAGCCCTGTTATCTCGGTGATTTTCTCTAACCGATAGCGCAGAGTGTTCCGGTGAATAAACAGCATTTTAGAGCATTCTGTTACATTGCCATTGCATTCAAACAGTGCATCTAGGGTTTTCAATAATTGCCCAGATTTGTCTTTCTCTTTCAACCGTTTCACACCATCAATAATTTGTTCACCTTGCCAAATATCCGCCAACGGCGCTAACAAAACAGGCAAACGAAGTTCATCGAACAGGTACTTACGTTTCTCTGGGTAGAACTGCTTGCCAATGGCTAATACCTGCTTCGCGCTTTGGTATGACAACGCGACATCTTTAGGCTCATTAAACAGCTGCCCTAGCGCAATGTGAAACGTATGCGAATCGTGATCGCTTAAACGCGACATCAACTTATCAATGCGCTCACTTTCAACTTGGCTATCCCACTGCTTGGCGGAATGACACGGTTTCAACACCACAATTTCATTCACCGAGACAATCGCAACTAGGTTGTTACGCTCTGGGTATTCAAGCAGTTCAACAATATTGCGCACACTCTTCATGCTTTTTGAGGCCGACGGCGTCGAGACTTCAATCACCGTTGCCACCCGTGGTTGAGTAACATCGATATAAAGACGCATCGCCCAATCTTTCAGCTCTTCATCGGTCAATTTCCCATTGATCCAAGCCAGAATAAACTCTTCGCGATGACGTCTGTCCCACTGAAATTTTTCCACCAGCGCGGCTTGCTCGATTGTCAATTCAGCGGTCATTTTAACCAGTTTGGCAAAATCTCGGATTTTCTCCGGCTCGCCTGTGACACCAACAATACCGACCACGTCACCATGTAATTTCAACAACATATTGATACCGGGTTTGACACCCTGCAACGTCAAACATTGCTGCTCATTAAGCTCTAGCGAATCGCCATGATTCAGCGCCAGTACCGCGCCATCATGCACTTGCCCAACACGTTTAGGGTCGCCACTGCCAATGATGATGCCTGCCGAGTTCATCACATTCACATTGTGACCAATGATGGACATGGTTCGATCAACAATTTGTTGTGCTAAAGCGTGGTCGAGAATCACCATTTCGAGTTTCCAAATTGACCGTTTAATCACTCAATAAATCACAAATGGCAAACTATCGCGATGCTGCGGTTCTAAATAACGGAAGCAGCTCAAAGCATTATCCAATTAACCACACTTAAAAAGAGGATTAAACCTTCATTTTTAGCAGAGGGTTATATACTTAGAACAAAGGTTACCAATGCATTCTTCACTGTGCATTGATGCCACTCGTCTACCTACAGAGGAGAGATCAACATGGAGTTACGGAATAAATCGGGGGAAGTTGCAAATATTGCTGATAACCTCACTTTGAAGGAAATCACAGAAATGGGCTACACCGTAGATTTATGCGATGAAGCATTTGCTCCTGGAGAGCATTGGAAAGCGGAAGGTAAAACGCAAGGTATGGGCGAGTATCCAGAGGAGTAAACGTCCTGGCGAACCAGCGT
Source organism: Vibrio sp. Vb1127 (assembly GCF_033338735.1). NCBI lineage: Bacteria > Pseudomonadati > Pseudomonadota > Gammaproteobacteria > Vibrionales > Vibrionaceae > Vibrio > Vibrio sp. Vb1127. The sequence goes on from NZ_JAWOTF010000006.1 coordinate 26,430, forward strand.
ACAAAAGCGTTCCACAAACAGAAAAGCCGAGCGACTTAACGCTCGGTTTTTTTACTTTTGAACTTCTTGAATAAACAAGCTCATCTCTTCAAGATAATTGCCGTTTGAGCATCCCCAGTCGGTGACCTCAATCAACTCTGTAACTAACTGTCCAGACTCATCATCTTGCACTCTCTGCACAAACGCTTCAAAACGTTCCAGTTGTGCCTGGCTCTTAACGCCATGCACGGCATATTCTACAAGCAAGCCGTTGTACGTCTGCCAGCGCTGGTCGCCCGCAACATCATTGCTTAAAATCACAGAACACTTTTGTTGAATGCTTTCAACCGCATCATTTCTTGGTGGCGCGACTGTGGAACATCCAACTAAAATCGTACCTACCGCCAATAACGTAACTTTTGTCTTATTTATCATATCGTTTCCAACTGTATCGCCACGATATGGAAATCTTATTACACCTGATAAGGATCATCGATAGCGCACCGCAGATTAATTACTTAATAAACTGTAAACTCCATACCAGTCTTAACACTGCAAGCTCAGAACTCCTATTAACCCACCCAAATGTAAACAAATAGTAAAATCACCTTTACGCGATGCAAAATCGACAAATGAGATTAGCGTTCCTTTCTCGCGACCAAGCGTGCAATAATCAACTGTCTACATAACGAAACCATTTGAAGGATCAAAATGACCGCAACGGATTACCTCAACGACCTCAATCAACGTTACCTTGCGATTCACCGCACCAAAGAAGATTTCTTTTGGGAAACTTACATGGGGATCAGCGATGACCATGATGGCTCGACGCAAGCACAAACGGCATGGACAAGCTTTTTAAGCAACGCCGAGCAAATTACTGCCATCAAACAACAGCTTGAAGCCGCGGACTCAATTACCGACCCACAAGAGAAACAACAAACCATTACGGGTCTATCTGGTTGGCTGGCGATGTTTGAATCTCACGCTATCGAGGGCGAAAAAGCACAAGCGTTGAAAAATCAGCTCATTGCCTTTGAAGCTGAGTTCTTCGAGAAAAAACAGAACCACGTACAAACATTTACCGATGAGAACGGCGAGCAAGTAGAAGGTTCACTTCCAGTATTAAGCTCAACCATTCGCACCAGCAATCATGAAGAAGTTCGCCAATCGGCTCATCAAGCGTTGCTGAACCTTGAACAATGGCTACTGCAAAACGGCTTTATTGAACTGATCAAACTGCGCAACCAGTTCGCTCGCTCACTGGGTTATGCGACTTTCTTTGATTACTCCGTGCAAAAAACGGAAAAGATGAGCACTGAGCAGCTATTCGAGATTTTGGAAGATTTCGAACAACGCACGCGAGATGCGCACCTAAACAGCTTAGAAAACTTGGCGAAAGAGAAAGGCGCAAGCGCACTAGCAGGCTACAACTTTGTTTACTCATTCGCGGGTAACGTTATGCGTGACCTTGACCCATACGTGCCGTTCTCAAAATCTCTGAGACGCTGGGTAGAATCATTTGGTCGCCTAAATATTGATTACTCTGGCGCGACGCTAACGCTGGATTTACTAGATCGCAAAGGTAAGTACCCGAACGGGTTCTGCCACGGCCCTATCCCTTCTTTCTATAATCAAGGCGAATGGGTCGCAGCACAGGTGAACTTCACCAGTAATGCCAAACCAGACCAAGTGGGCAGTGGCTACGATGGCATTAACACGCTGTTCCACGAAGGCGGCCACGCAGCACACTTTGCGAACGTAAAAATGAACGCGCCTTGTTTCTCGCAGGAGTTTTCGCCGACGTCAATGGCTTATGCAGAAACTCAGTCGATGTTCTGTGATAGCCTGTTAACCGATGCCGATTGGCTAAAACAGTACGCACTGGATGATGAAGGGAATTCTGTTCCTGATGAGATCATTCAAGCGATGATCAACAGTCGTCAGCCATTCAAAGCTTATGAAGAACGTAGCATCTTGGTTGTGCCGTACTTTGAACGCGCGTTATATCAACTGAGCGATGACGAGTTAACGCCAGAACGCATCACTAAGCTGGCTCGCGATTGTGAAAAACAGATCCTTGGTTTGGAATGCAGCCCTCGCCCACTGATGGCGATTCCACATTTGCTATCCGACGAAGCGGCGTGTGCGTATCAAGGTTATCTACTCGCGCACATGGCGGTGTATCAGACCCGTGCATACTTCCTTGAGAAGTTTGGTTACCTGACGGATAACCCAGAAATTGGCCCACTGCTGGCAAAACACTACTGGCACGCAGGCAATCACTTGTCGCACAACGAAACCATTGTCAGCCTGACTGGCGAAGGCTTCAATGCCAAATACCTTGCAGACGTGTGTAACCTGTCGCCAGAACAGGCATGGGAAGTGCAGCAGAAGAAAATCGACTCACTTGCGACGCGAGAGCGAGTACCAGTCGCTTCACTGAACGCCGCGATTAAAGTCGTCGACGGCAGTAAAGAGCTGGCAAGCAACGCCATCTCTGACGAACAAATGTGTGACGATTTTGAACGTTACATCGTAGAGACTTACGGTCGATAACACGCAGAAAGCCAGGAGCTCGCCTTCTGGCTTTTTATTCTTTAGCTAATGCAATAGGAAGGAAGATCCATGTACCAAGAAGTCATCAAATTTTGGTTCGAGGAGCTATCGCCCCAAAATTGGTTTGAAAACAACCCAGAACTGGACAAGCGTATTACATCGCGATTTGCCTCGGTATTAGAACAAGCCGCTCGTTGTGAACTGTTTAATTGGCGTGACAGCGCACAAGGACGATTGGCCGAAATCATCGTCCTCGACCAGTTTTCACGTAATGTGTATCGCAACACCCCAAAAGCGTTTGCACAAGACCCACTCGCATTAGCATTGGCTCAAGAGGCAATTCGGTTAGGTCACGACAAAGAATTAGCGCCTGAGCAGCTAAGTTTTTTGTACATGCCGTTTATGCACAGCGAATCTCGCCTCATTCATGTCGAAGCTGAAAAATTGTTCCGCGCATCAAGGCTTGAAAATAACTACGATTTTGAGCTAAAACACAAAGCCATCATCGACCAGTTTGGGCGCTATCCTCATCGCAATGCGATATTAGGAAGAAAGAGCACTCCCGAAGAGTTAGCGTTTTTGCAACAACCTGGGTCAAGTTTCTAAATAACAATGAATAATGAGTTAACCATGAGAGACCACGCAGTATGTTGGCCATGCTTGCTAAAACTAGACGGCGACGATGAGCTGATCTACACGCATTCCCAGTCCGACTTAGACTCTGAATGCGAAGCCCTCATTTTTGGGCAAGATGATTACGTTATCGACTCAAATGGCAACACGTTTGAATTGAAAAACAATGGTTCGAACACCACTCTTTTACATCTAAAAGAACGAACGCTTTCCGTAGAAGAGGTTACGTCATTAATCCAATCGCATGAATTCAGCCTCGCGCAACGGTGCATTATCAAGATTCATTTCACCTCGGTGAGGCAAGCTGTTGAGGCCTTAGCTCACTAACTCAATCCCAACGCGCAAATCATTAAATAAAATTATCATTTTTATAATTTATGATAATTTCATGTAATCAACATCACGCCATATACTCTCCCACATCGAAACAAGACAACGTTCAAACACACATGTTGGGAGCAAACAAATGAAAATGAATCATGTCGGTATTATGGTCGGAGATATGGACAAAGCGGTTGAGTTTTACACGCAAGCGCTAGGTCTAAAAGTCGTTATGGGCAACACGAAAGTGATTGAAGAACGCGAAACGGCAATTGGCAGAATGTGTATTGCGGTCTTTGGGGAAGGCTTTAAAGGCTTCAACATTGCGCACCTTGTGACAAGTGATGGCATCGGCCTTGAGTTATTCGAAATGAAAGAACGTCAAGAGCGCCATGAAGTGGATTTTTCTCGCATCGGTATCTTCCATTTCTGTTTACAGACAGACGATTTTGAAGGTGCAATCAAACGCACCGAAGCACTAGGTGGCAAAGTTCGCATGGACATCATGCGTTACCACCCAGAAGACGATAATAAGCCTGCGAAAATGGTTTACCTAGAAGACCCATTCGGCAACCTATTCGAGCTTTACTCACACTCTTACGAAGAAACTTACGCTTCTGATTACGAGTAATAGCCCCATCCATATCCCAAAAGGCTAGCAATACGCTAGCCTTTTTTGTTTGCTTTGAGTTGCAGTGTTTCTGCACTCGCTCTAGCAAAAAAACATCTGGAATTTGATCATTTCTCTCACCACTTTTAAGGTCACTTTATACTTACCTCAACACAATGCAAAAAGGAGTGAAGCATGCCCACCAAAAATCCAATCGCCATCAAAGCGCTTGATCATGTTGTTTTAAGGACCTGTAACCTCGATGCTATGTTGCATTTCTATCGAGACATTTTGGGCTGCCCTGTCGAGCGCGAAGTAACGGAACTTGGTTTAACTCAACTTAGGGCAGGTAACGCATTGATTGATGTAGTGACGGTAGACAGCGAATTGGGCCAACTCGGCGGAAAGCCACCAGTTCAAAATGGTCGTAATATTGACCATTTTTGCCTGCAATTGGCGCCTTTTTCCGAGGATGAATTACTGGAATATCTGCGTTCGAACGGCATTGAAACCGAAGAGTTTGCGAAACGCTACGGCGCACAAGGATTCGGTCGCTCACTCTATATTCATGATCCGGAAGGAAATGTCGTCGAGTTAAAACCTCAAGTGATTGATGAGTAAGCGAGTAAAAAACCTTGTTATATTCTGAAAATAACAAGGTTAACTTCTAAAATAATTATTGAAGTAAGAACATATTATTAAGTCAAAATTCTAGCTGGCTCACCTGTTTCTTTTTCTCGCCACCATTGTTTATTTATCTGTTTTTTATGAACGTAAAAACTCTCCCCCGGCATTGGCGTCAGCAGCGTTATAAGTTCTTTTTGACAATGGGCAAGCAAATCTAAAATCGGTTCGTCCCAGCGGTGAGTAAACAGCTCGTATGTAGCCCAATGTACTGGCAGCAGTTTTTTCGCATTTAAATCGCGAAACGCTTGCACGGTATGATGAGCCTGCATGTGCCCCCAGTTTTCGACCGGATAACCTTGGCCTTTCACATCGGCAGCCACTTCCAAACAGGCAATGTCGATTGGTCCACATCGCTGTGCGATCTCGGAAAAGTGCGAATCGTAAGCTGAATCGCCACTAAAATAGAGCGTCTCTTCTTTGCCTTTGATGACCCAAGAAGCCCACAGGGTCGCGTTTTTATCGAAATAAGTACGACCCGAATTATGGTTAGCAGGCGTACAAATCAGTTCGATTCCGGCATAGTGCACGCTATCCCACCAATCGAATTCCACGATGTTGTCTGCGCAAACGCCCCACTTTATCAGATGCTTGCCAACCCCTAAGGGCACATAAAACGTCACGGATTTATCAGCGTAGAAACGTATGGTCGATGCTTCTAAATGGTCGTAATGATCGTGCGAAATCACGATAATTTCAGGAATCGGCAAACAATCTCTGGCGTAAGTATTGGGAATATTGCGTTCAAACCACGCTTTTGCGACGAACGGAGAAGCGTAATCAAATACCGGATCAGTCAGAATTCGAATGCCATCGACCTCCACCAGCATGGTGGAATGGCCCAGCCAAGTAACGCGCATCGATTCACTTCGCTGTGCAAACTGCGTAGGTTGAATTGGGGAATGTGGCAGATGTTCGTTAGGACTCAACGGCGTTCTACCACCAAAATAACTCCAACACACCTGCCAGAATGATTGCGGACTAGGGACATTTGGCATCTCGTTTTTAACGCGGCCGTTTTCAAATTGAGGCGAGTGGTGAACACGGTGCGCCAACTGCGCATGGTAGGTTTGAGGCGGAATCAGTGAACTTGGCTTTTGTGTCTTTTGTTCACTCGTTAGGTATGTGCGCTTAAGTATCGTCTCAGACATATCGTAGTTTTGTCTCGCTTGCGAACGCTCAACAGTAGGTTTATTAAAACGTGCGTGTATGTCTATTTCGTGACCAAAATGAGGTGTAAGATGAAGATTCAGTTTCAATCAAACGTTTTCTATATTAAGGAAGCGGTTCTCAAACCTTCTGAATACTGCGTCGGTTTGAAAGGAGAAAGCTATGGTGACTTGCAGCCAATACGATTTTATTGAAATCGCCTGTATGTTTAAGCTCCCTATCGAGATCACACTAAAAAATGGTGAAACTCATCAGGGCAACGCGTTCGACACAGGCTACGACATGCAGCGACAAGAGTGCTTGTTTTTAGATATGGATGGTGAGCACACCGCCTTCCCGACTGAACAATTAGTCGCAATGCGCGCGCTCAAAACCAATCCGCATTTTGACGAAGTGACATTTGAGTAAACGTCCTTCTTTCACTGGCACTGTCCAATAAAAAACGCCTCTCAAGCTGACACAACTTGAGAGGCGTTCTCTTACACTATTCACCGGAACTTCATGTTATTCACGCGACCGAATGAAAACCAGCATCGGCATCATGATCACGAACATCACTCCCACAAGCTGGAAGGTGTGCACAAACGCGACCATTTGCGATTGCTGCTGCAACATCTGTTGGTATTGGTCTAACGCAACCGGGTCGGTAATAGAAAGCCCCTGATTGGCCGCCCAGTCATGCAAGTTAGGATTATAAGGATTAATACCCTCTCCCAGCGCATGCCATTGCTGCTGACTATCACGATATTGGAACGTGGTTGCGATAGAGATACCAAACGAACTACCAATGGTACGGAACAGATTGTAAATACTCGCCGCCGCAACAGATTGCTCTTTCGGAATCGTTAAATACGCCAAGGTGGATAGCGTCGAGAAAGTTAAACCAAGCCCCATCCCCTGAATCATACTCGGCATCACAATCCAAAATGTATCGATCTGCAGTGAGTACTGCGTCATCAAATAGCTACCAATCCCGATGCAGCTCAAGCCAAAGACTATTTTGATTCTGGGATCGAATTGCGGATTGAGCTTAATCACCAAAATCAACATCGCCGCTGACGCCAACCCACGCGGTGCCATTAATAAACCAGTGGTTGAGACCGGATAATCCAGCAAGCTTTCCAACAGCATTGGTTGTTGAGTCGTCAGACCAAACATCGCCATCGACACCACGGCAATCATCAATGACGAGACCATAAGGTTTCGGTCTTTCAGTAGCCACAATGGCGCTATTGGACTTTTGGTTTTCCAACTGCGATATATCCACATCACCAATCCCATGACTGCGAGCAATATCGCCGTCTGAATCATACGTGAGTCGAGCCAGTCGTCTTCATTCCCTTTATCCAACACAAACTGCAACGCGCCCACACCTAACGCCATGTAACCGATGATCCACCAGTCAAAGTTAGGTTTGGATTTGTTGTCGATATGGATATAGCGATAAATCAAAGAGGTACAGATCAAACCGAATGGCAAGTTGATGTAAAAAATCCAGCGCCAGTTAATGTTGTCGGTGATCACACCACCCACAACTGGGCCCAAAATAGGACCAAGCAAAATGCCGATGGAGAAAATCGCCATCGCTTTGCCTTTTTGCTCATACGGATAAATCTGCACTAACGTCGACTGCGCCAATGGAATCACCGACGCGCCGAAAGCGCCTTGGATAATGCGAAATAGCACCATCTCTTCAAGAGACTGTGCTTGCCCACAAAGCGCACTGGCAATCACAAAACCGACCACGGCAACCAGCATGACTTTGCGTTCACCAAAGCGCGACACCCAGAAACTGGTCATCGGAATGAAGATCGCTTCCGCCATGCTGTAACCCGTCAGCACCCACGTAATTTGGTCTGCCGTTGCGCCCAAAGCGCCCATCATGTGCGATAGCGACACGTTCGCAACGGTCATATCGATTAACACCATGATGGCAGAAAGCATCACGGCGACGGTGGCAATCCCCCGCTTGTCTGCCGTAATTTGATGGATCATTGCACGCTACTTTGCAAATCAATGGTGACTTCTGAGCTCGCACCCACGCGAAGTTGCGGCGCATCGGCCGGTACTTCTAATGCCAAACGTACAGGGAAACGCTGTTTGATTTTAACCCAGTTACCCGTTGCGTTTTCTGGTGGCATCAAGGAGAACGATGTACCACTCGCAGGCGACAGCTGCTCTACCGTTGCTTTCCACACCACGTCTGGGTACATATCAATCACCACATCCGCATGCATACCAGGTTTGATGTGAGTAAGATCGGTTTCTTTAAAGTTCGCGCGTACCCAATAGCTGTCTTTTAAAATCACAGGGAACAGCGTTTGACCCACGCTAACAACCGAGCCTACGTGCGTATTGATCTCACCGGCAATGCCATCCACTGGTGACGTAATGTCGGTGTAGCTCAAGTTCAGCTCTGCTTGCGCTAACTGTGCTGCCGCTTGTTGAACAACCGCAGCCTCTGCGCCTTCTTCACCACGGTTCGCAATGGCTTTTTCTACCGTCGCGCGCGCTTGCTCCAGGCTCGCTTGGGCATTGGCTAGTTTGTTTTTTGCCGTATCTAAATCTTGGTCCGACGCCAGTTTGCGTTTCACTAGGGAATCCGTACGTTTGTACTCTACTTGCGCTTCTGTCAGGTTAGAGCGCGCCGCATCTAAGCCCGCAACAGCTTCAGTTACCTGCTTATCGGCAACGTCATGTTGCTGGACCGCCAATTGGTATGCCGCTTTTGCTTGCTTCACTGCCAACAAATATGGGCGTGAATCTATCTTCAGCAGTAGGTCACCTTTGTTAACAGATTGGAAATCTTTAACATCCACAGAAACCACTTGGCCTTTTACCTGAGGCGCTACCGACAAAATTTTTGCCCTAACGTAGGCATCTTCCGTGCTTGGGTGACTGTCTGAATACTGCCAAGACCAATACATCGCACCAAATGCGATAACACAGAGAGTAAAGAAAAGAGTTTTTACCAGCTTAGATCTGGAGGAGGAATGCTTTGCGATGTCGTCGCTCATTTATATTGTCCACTTGTTCAATTATGTGATCAGTGTAGGACTTTTCGATCTTCCGACAATAAAATGATCTGCAAGGTAAAGATCCAATTTTGCATGTTGCTAAGTGGAGTAAATGATGTGCAATCAAAACGAGGATAAAAAAGAGGGGCAGTCCCCGTAACCGCCCCCAAAGTCATGCCAATAATAGTAATGTGCGTGTAACTACTGGTTTTTCTTAGAACTTGTAACCGCCGCTGATCATAAATACCCAAGGGTTAATTTTGACGTCGGTTTTTTGCTTCACTCCACCTGCTTTGTAAGTTGCTTCTGTTTCAATGTTTGCGTACCACGCAGCAGCGTTGAAGAACCATTGATCGTTGATCATGTAGTCCACACCAATATTCGCTGCTAGACCGAATGAGTCATCCAACTTAAGATCTGAAAGACCAGCGCCTTTACCCGTACTATTGAAGCCCTCATCAAAGAACATGGTGTAGTTGAGACCTGCACCCACGTATGGACGGAACTTACTTTGTGGCTCGCCAAAGTAGTACTGCACCATAAGCGTTGGTGGAAGGTGTTTGGTGTCCGCGATATCACCAAGACCTAACAAGTCTGTTGAAATATCGTGGCTGAATGGTGTTGCTGCTAGAAGCTCTAAACTGATGTTGTCTGTAAACATGTAGCCAAACGTCAAACCAAGCTGCGTATTTGAATCCACTTTCAATTCTTCTTGAGAACCAAGAATCTTATCGCTGCTGTCGTTTGGAACGACAGACGCCGCACCAACACGAAGAACGAAGTCACCTTGTTTATGAGCGAAAACACTTGGTGACACGAGTGCAGCAACCACTGCTAGACTGCAGATTGTTTTTTTCATTTTTATTTCCTTTCGTAGGGCTTCGTTATGTCGTACCCAAAGGGGTGCCTACTAACTGATCTGAGATTTCAAGTAAACTCAGCGCCTTGAAGCACACGGGTATCTATATCTTTTTGAGCTGTGCGCAATCTAGCACATAGAAACCCTACTATTTTGATGGAAATCAATTTGTGAAAAATATAGGTTTTTTGTATGGAGAAACGCCATATTGATCAACAAATTATGCAAATAGGATACAATTCTGTAATGCAAACTGTGCGTGTGAGTTGCCATGCATACCCATAAATGCGAATCCTCTCGTTAAGGCTCGTAGCCAGCAAAAACTTTTTTCGTCCTCTGCGTCTTCTATTTTCAAAAAACAACCCACTTAAAACGCTCGTTTGCCCCCTTAAAATCGCGATTTGAGGGGTTTGTAAAGCACTGAAATACAAGAAGTTATTTTTATGGAAAATCAGTCACTTGGAGTGCTAGTCTGCTCGCAGCTAAGGAGAAGACATGTTAAAAACCGATCTCATTTTTGAACGAGAAAACTTTTCTCATCACGATTTTCAGAATGCCACCTTTAAAAACTGCCACTTTTATATGTGCAGTTTCGACCATGCCGATCTGCGCGATGCTAAGTTCATCGACTGTCGCTTTATCGAATCCAAAGCGCTAGAAGGGTGTAGTTTTCGTTTCGCGAACTTAAAAGATGCCAGCTTCACGAACTGTATGTTGGCGATGAGCCTGTTTAACGGCGCAAATTGTATGGGCTTGGAGCTGCGTAAGTGCGATCTCAAAGGGGCAAACTTCCAAGGTGCGAACTTTGCTAATCGCGTCAGTAACACCATGTTTTTCTGTTCTGCTTTTATTACTGGCTGCAACCTCACCTACTGTAACTTCGAACGAGTGTTACTAGAAAAATGTGACCTCTTTGAAAACCGTTGGAACGGTGCGAACCTCGCAGGGGCAACTCTCAAAGGCTCGGATTTATCTCGCTGCGAATTCTCGCCAGAACAATGGGGAACCTTTAACGTTGAGCAATGTGATCTGACTCATGTCGAACTAGACGGGCTGGATGTGCGCCGCGTTTCTCTGTTTGGTGTTAAGATTTGTGATTGGCAACAAGAGCAATTACTTGCGCCTTTTGGACTGATCATTCTCTAAGGAAAGGCCATGAATCTTTTTAAAGACTTACCGAATAACCTCGACGAGGAAGTGTTCGAAGACCTGCTGACCCACAAAAACCTGCGTATAGAACGCATTGTCTCTACGGGGCAAACCTCGCCCGAAAGTGGCTGGTACGATCAAGAAGAACATGAATGGGTCTTGGTTCTTAAAGGAGCTGGAGAGCTGACTTTTGAATCAGATGTAGTGCAACGACTTGAGGCAGGCGATCACGTTACGATTCCAGCTCATACCAAACACAAAGTGAGCTGGACTGACCCAACGCAAGAAACCATCTGGTTGGCGGTGTTTTATCAATAAACACAAAACGATCTTAAACCAAAAAATAGGCGCTGAATTTGCTCGATACTACTAAGCCGTCACTGGCACTGTTTGATTTTGATGGCACCATCACCCGAGAGGATATGTTTAGCCTTTTCCTCCACTATTCTGCTTATGGCCTGCGCAAACGAGTAGGAAAGGTCGCTATCATGCCATTTTATGCGCTGTACAAACTCGGAGTGTTACCCGCTCGTCTTATGCGTCCGCTCAGCAGTTTTATTGCATTTTCAGGGAAAGACGCGCAGCAAATTGAAGCGATTGGCGCTCAGTTTGCCCATGAAGTGATCCCGCTGTACTTACGGCCAGAAGCGATGGAAAGGTTGGCGTGGCATCAACACAGAGGCGATACCATTGTGGTGGTGTCGGCATCACTCAATGCGTATCTCAAACCTTGGTGTGAGGCGAACGGTTACCACTTGCTGTGCAGTGAACTGATCTCAGAACAGCCAAAACTGAGTGGCTTTTACCAGCAAGGTGATTGTAGTTTAGAAAAAAAAGTCTCGCGCGTTAGGGCCACGTTTTCGCTCGACGAATTTGCGTCCGTTTATGCCTACGGTGATACACACGAAGACATTCCGATGCTAAAACTGGCAGACTACGCGATGCTCAACTGGAGCGAGTGGAGAGCAAGCGAATAACGATATGTGCTCTGATTTTCAAGACAGCCACTCAACCAAAGTGGTCGTTTTAGACTGAAAAAACAAACCCTTCTCACATGAGAAGGGTTTTATTGTTCAGGGCCCGAATAAATGGCTTAACGCCATACACCCCACTGACCCGTTGTGCCTGGTTCCTCACCAGACGTCCACCACTGGGCAGTCCATTCTTTGCCGTTGTGCGTCACCACATCACCTTGGTTGTAAACGGCTGTCTTGTCCCACAAGTTGGTTGGTTCAACTGGTGGCGTGACATCCGCTTTGATCAGTGACAACGCGTAACTGAAGTCTGCGCTTGGCGCTAATACTTGGTTTGCATTCACGTTGTTACTGTCGAACATGTAGTGGTTCATCTCTTGATGCCAAATGCCCACGTACCAATCACCCGTTTGCTGCGCATTAAATTGATCCGCAATTTCTGCCGCCCAAGTCGCCGTATTGTTTGCACTGATTGGTAGTGAAATATCGACAATTTCATTGCCTGTCGCATTAAACGTACGGAAACGAATGGTGTCACCCGCTTCTACTGGCCCAAAACCTTGCTGAACAAAGTAGCCTAGAGATGTCAGATTGTTGCCCGGTTCGGTTGGATCAACAGGGTCAGTCGGTGGCGTCGTGATCGTTCCGTTTAACGCAATGTCACTACAGTTGTAGAAACCTTCCCCAGCGACATCAATGCGCTGCCAACGAGTATAAAGCACCGCATCGCCGGAACGATCAGCAGGGAAAGTCACCTGAATACGGTAGCGTTTTTCCGCATCAACATACACATCACCTGCGGTGTCGATCAGCTCTAAATCACTCCAAGTAAGAGGCTTTGAATCATCATAAGTTGGCTTGGTGAGATAGAATTCCCAGTACGATGGGTTGTGCGGCGCTTTGCCGTAAAACACCAATTCAATCTGGTTGTTTGCATCTGGCGTAACATTGGTGCGCTGCCAGTTTGGAGAAGGAATGTTCAAGCCTTTCTTAGCCGCATCGCCGGCAGAACACAGTTCACCGTCGCGAACCACGGCTTTCACATGCTCCATATCTCGGTAATTTGGTACGTTCGCCGCGATTTCGCTGCGTTGCACAAACGGATACGCGCCAGATTCTTCAAAAGCCGCTTTACACGCTTGGTTAGGGATCTCGTTGGTCCAAAAACCACCGTCTAAATAACACGTATTCTGACGAGCGCTTGGAAATTCTACCCAGCCGTGGGCGTTGACGTTAAATGAGCTCAATGCGGCAACAGCGCTTAAGCTCAAAAGAGGAAGTGTTACATGTGATTTCATCGTTCATCCTTAATTTTGCTGACTCGCCGCTCTGAAACACAAGCGGTTTAAGCAAAACTAGCAGGATGGGATTATTTAGAAGGTGAGAATAAATATGGAAATTGTAAGAGTGCCATCTGCTTTCCAGCATTTGTTGTGAACCATTCTCATACTCGACTGACTCTTTCGAGTCACTTCAAATTCATGTGCCACAAAAACTGTCACTCTCGTTTGGCTATCGCTCGTCTTTTGGTGTGTCCATCACCACCATGGTTGTGATCGACTTGACGTGCTCACACTCACCCAACACATCAGCATGGAACGCTTTATAAGCGGCGAGATCTTGCGTTTCCACACGCAGCAAATACTCGTTCGCACCAGTGATGTTGTGACATTCCACCACCTCGTTTACAAAACGCACATGCTCTTCGAAACCAAGCTGCGCCTGCTTAGAGTGCGAGGCCAAACCAATCGACACATAAGCAACAAAACCCACGCCAAGTTGCTGATTATCCAGTACTGCTCGGTAGCCTTTGATAACGCCTTTACGCTCTAAATCTTGCACTCGACGTAAGGTTGCAGATGGAGATAGACCAACGCGTTCCGACAGCTCTACATTGGAGATTCTTCCGTCTCGTTTGAGCACTTGCAACATTCTTTCGTCAAATCTATCCATGATGATGTTTCATTGCTTATTTAGTTTCTAATCATCAAATAAAAGCACAATATTGACCTCAGTTCTACTTATAGTTGTTCTCAACTTATCGAGAACTGATTCAAGGAACAATCTATGGAATATCATCAACTGGGCGCTTTGGCGTTGTTCGCTTTTGTCTCCACTTTTACGCCGGGTCCCAATAACATTATGTTGATGACCTCAGGGGCAAATGTCGGCTTTAAACGCACTATCCCACACATGTTGGGCATTACCTTTGGCTTTGGTGCCATGCTAATTTTGGTGGGTATTGGCTTGATGAGCCTGTTCCACACATATCCAATTACACACTCCATTTTGAAAGTGTTGAGCTTGAGTTATTTGCTGTACTTGACGTACAAAATCGCCATCAGCGACAAAACCGAAGCAAAACACGATTTTCGCCCAATGTCTTTTTTAGGGGCGGTGGCATTCCAATGGGTGAACCCAAAAGGTTGGTCGATGGCGTTGACGGCCATTACGGTATACACCAGTGGCGGTTCTTGGCTCGAACTGACTTTTATCGCCGGTATCTTCTGTTTAGCCAACTTGCCATCGGTGACATTTTGGACGGCGGCAGGTATGCAATTGCAGCGTTGGTTGACCACCGATAAACGCATTAAGGGGTTCAACTACAGCATGGCCGCTCTGTTGCTTTTGTCTACGATTCCAATGATATAAGTCCATTTATGGTTAAAAAACGACTCACTTTACGTGGTTAGAGAAAGGATAGAGGTAATATTTTTCTTGAGGCTTTGGCGTTAATTCACAGTGTAAATTTGTTTAAAGACGCTACCCTCTTGTTAGGGAACTTGATAATCTTTAAATGAGAAAGAGAATAATTATCGAGTAAAGTAACAATGAAAAAGAAGCCTCAACCTAAAACGCTTGTTGTCATAGACACAGAAACCATCACTCCAAACATGCAGCGCATTACCTTGCAAGGTGAGGCGCTGAGCCATTTTCCTCGTGACTGCGAAGGCAGTTACATCAAATTACTGTTTAATGATATGGGCGGCGCGGATCTGAGCATCCTGTCAGAAGACGACCGACCAATCATGCGCACTTACACAATTCGACGTTTTCATCCAGAAACCAGCTCAATCGAAGTGGATTTCGTCCGACACGTAACGCAAGATCTGCAATGCGGATTTGCCGCACGTTGGGCAATGGCCGCGCAAAAAGGCGACACGATCAGCATCGTGGGGCCGGGTAGCATTTCCAACTTAAATACTGAGGCGGATTGGTTCTTCATGGCTGCCGATATGACGGCACTTCCAGCGCTTTCTGCGAAAATTCGTACGTTGTCAGAAGAGGCCAAAGGCTATGCTGTGATCAGCGTGATGTCTCCAGCCGACATTCAGCCCCTACACGCGCCAGCAGACATGGAGTTGATTTGGTTAACCGAAGGGCAAGCCTTGGCTGATAGCGTTCGCGAACTCGAGTGGTTAGATGGTAACGCTTCGATATGGTGTGCGTGTGAATTCGATTCAATGCGTGCGCTGCGCCAATATTTCCGCAATGAGAAAGAAGTCGATCGCGAGAATATCTACATCAGCAGCTATTGGAAGCAAGGCGTGTCTGAAGATGGGCACAAAGTGATTAAACGTGAAGACGCGGAATCCAACCAATAGTGGTTCATGTCTATTCGATTCCAGCTCTCATCCTAATAAAAACGCCCGGCATCACCGGGCGTTTTAGCGATTTCAGTTGTATTAAAGTTATTGAAAACTCTAATCCGCTAGTTCCTGCGCTAAAAAGTCGATTAACAACCTCACTTTGGGCGATAAATTTCGGCTTTGTGGATACAGTGCCCAAATGCCTTCACGGTCGTCTCGGTAATCGGTCAGCACCTCGACTAGCTCACCGTTATCTAGAGCTTCTTGAACGTAATAGTCCGGCAACTGCACTAAACCCAAACCACGTTTGGCGGCGCCCATTAGCGCAAAACCACTATTGCATTTAATTCTCCCCGATACGCGCAAAGACTTATCACGTTTATTTTCCTTAAAATGCCAATAATCGACCGAACCAACTAGGCACTGATGTCGAGCCAGTTCGGATAATGTGTGAGGCTCGCCAAATCGCTCCAAATACATAGGGCTAGCACACACGTAATTTTGACGCGACGAAAGACGCTTTGCGATCATGCTGGAATCTTGCAGGCGGCCAAGACGAATCGCCACGTCTACCCCTTGCTCTATCAAATCCAGTTTTTGATTGGTCAGCACTAAATCGAGGTCCACACGCGGGTACTTCTCCAAAAACTGATGCAAGAGCGGCGCGAGGTTCATTTCCCCATAGGTCACAGGCGCTGTCACACGCAGCAAACCTCGCGGTTCGGTCTGCATTTGCGTTACAGCAAGCTCAGCCAGTTCTAACCCTTCGACCAAATGTTTGCACTGCTGATAATAAAGCTGTCCAGCTTCAGACAGAGAAACTTTTCGCGTCGTGCGATGCAGTAACTTAACCGCAAGACGCTCTTCAAGTGCCGATACGCGGCGACTGATTTGTGCCACTGACGTTTTCAGTTTAGCCGCGGCAGCTGTAAAGCTGTTAGTTTCCGCTACGGCAACAAACTCGCTGACTCCTTCCCAATTCGCCATGCTGTATTCCTGTCGACCTCTTCTAGACAAATAGTGATTACATTGTTCTCGTCGCGCTACGCTTTGAAAACTGGAGAACTTTACGCGTCAGGTAACGGACGAAGATCGTAGTATTGCGCATCAAGCTCAATACCAAAATATTCTTTCAACGCATCCAGGTAGGCTTGACCTGGCTCTAGCTCTATTTCTGTTAGCGCTTCATGATTGGTGCATCTGAGTGTGTAGTTAAGCAGCGTCACCAACCCACTTTCTGTCGCTCTAGCAGCGACCCTTGCGCTAGTAAAACGCGAATTAGGCGAAGTCGAGGTAAAGAAGTTGCTACATGCAATGTCACCAGCAAACACAAACTCTAGGTCAAAGCTGTATAGATTGTTCCACGTGTCCGTTCCATCGGTTGAAAGCACTTGGAGGAAATAACCAAACTGAGCATCTTTGACAAAACGGAAGGTTTGTAAATCCGTCTGAATCACTTGGTCAAGGATAAATGGCAATGGCGCTCGAGGGGTATTGGAGCCAAAACCCACATCGACAATCCATATTTGTTCCTCTAACGTCACTAACGTGATTTGATGACTACGACCTGTTGGTGTACCAGACACATGTACACGCCCTAGCAAACTTCGCGCTTCAAACCCAAGAGTGTTGAGCACATCAAGCATTAAACCATTTAATTCAAAGCAGTAACCACCGCGAGAGTGGTACACGGTTTTTTGAATAATATCTTCAATCTCAACAGAGACGCCTCGCTGCAATGCGATGTCAAAATTCTCAAACGGCAGGCAACGATGCTGCGCCACGTGAATTCTGTTCAATGACTCCAAATCGGCGGGCAATTCACTAGGCAAGCCTAGCTTGGTTAAATAGGCACTCAGATCCGTCTTATTCATAATCACTCTTACTTAGCTGATGGTTTGACAGTTTTCTACTTTAGCCCCTCTATCTAACTTCAGGTCAATCACCTTTTCCATTTCCCTTCCGCTTTAAGGAGGCATCGCACTCTTTTTACACGCTCACCTTATCATTATTACGCATATGTAAAAATCATTTTCAAAATGGACGGATTATCATTTTTACTGAAACACCTAAAATGAGCACCAACAAAACGACGAAGCGCGGTAAGCAAACCTTAACTACGCTTATTACGTCACTCCATATACTGAAAATATAAAGGAAACATCCAATGTCGCTTGAAATCAAACCTGGTCAAACTCACATAAAATCAAAAGCAATGGTCGCTTGGGCTGCAGGTGAGCCGCTTAAAATGGAAGAAGTGGATGTACAACTTCCAAAAGCCGGCGAAGTGCTAGTACGCATCGTAGCAACTGGTGTTTGTCACACTGACGCATTCACACTATCAGGTGACGATCCAGAAGGTATCTTCCCTTCAATCCTTGGTCACGAAGGTGGCGGTATCGTTGAAATGGTTGGCGAAGGCGTAACAAGCGTTGAAGTTGGCGACCACGTTATCCCACTTTACACCGCTGAATGTGGTGAGTGTAAGTTCTGTAAATCTGGCAAAACGAACCTATGTCAGGCCGTTCGTGAAACGCAAGGTAAAGGCCTAATGCCAGATGGCACAAGCCGGTTCTCTATCAACGGCGAAACTATCTTCCACTACATGGGTTGTTCTACTTTCTCTGAGTACACGGTTCTTCCAGAAATCTCACTAGCGAAAGTAAACAAAGAAGCACCACTTGAAGAAGTTTGTCTTCTAGGTTGTGGCGTAACCACTGGTATGGGTGCGGTATTAAACACAGCTAAAGTTGAAAAAGGCGACACAGTGGCAATCTTTGGTCTAGGCGGTATCGGTCTTTCTGCAATCATCGGTGCTCGCATGGCTGGTGCCAGCCGCATCATCGGTGTAGACATCAACGAAAGCAAATTCGACCTAGCGAAACAACTTGGTGCTACAGAAGTAATCAACCCACAAAAATTCGACAAGCCAATCCAAGAAGTGATTGTTGAAATGACAGACGGTGGTGTTGACTACTCATTCGAATGTATCGGTAACGTAAACGTGATGCGCCAAGCACTTGAGTGCTGTCACAAAGGTTGGGGTGAGTCAGTCATCATTGGTGTTGCTGGTGCAGGTCAAGAGATCTCAACTCGTCCATTCCAACTGGTAACTGGTCGTGTATGGCGTGGCAGCGCTTTCGGTGGCGTTAAAGGTCGCTCTGAGCTTCCAGAAATCGTAAACCGTTACATGGCTGGTGAATTCGGCTTACAGGAGTTCATTACCCACACAATGGGATTAGCAGACGTCAACAAAGCGTTTGATCTGATGCATGAAGGTAAGAGCATCCGAACAGTTATCCATATGGATCAATAATGCTGCCTCAGGCTCTCCTTTTGGGGAGCCTGAATTCCTTCTGCTAATTAGAGAGTTTATTCATGACCATTGAAAATGTAAGCCAAGCCAAAGTGTTTGGCGGTTGGCACAAGCAATATACACACGAATCCAATGCCCTAAACTGCACCATGCGCTTCGCGATATTCTTGCCACCTAACGCAACGAAATCAAATCCCGTACCCGCGCTATACTGGCTCTCTGGTTTAACGTGTACCGATGAGAACTTTATGCAGAAAGCGGGCGCATTTCGTATGGCGGCCGAGCTTGGCATTGCGATCATTGCACCAGACACAAGTCCGAGAGGCGAAGGTATCGCTGACGACGAAAGCTATGACCTAGGAAAAGGAGCTGGCTTTTACCTTAATGCGACGCAAGCACCTTGGTCACTGCATTACTGTATGTACGACTATGTGACTGAGGAGTTGCCTGCGATCATCGAAAGTAACTTCCCAGTCTCTGACGTGAAGTCAATTTCCGGTCACAGTATGGGCGGCCACGGAGCGCTCACCATTGGTCTGAAAAATTCAGAACAGTACCGTTCTATTTCAGCGTTCAGTCCAATCAGTAACCCAATGCAATGCCCTTGGGGACAAAAAGCCTTTACTGCTTACTTAGGCAAGGAGCTTGAAAGCTGGAAGCAATACGATGCAAGTGAACTTCTAAAACAACAACAATCACCATTACCAATTTTGGTTGATCAAGGTGATGCTGATGGCTTCTTAAATGAGCAGCTTAGACCGGAAGCGCTGATTGCTGCGGCAAAAATACACGATTCAAACCTAACCTTGAGAATGCAACCAGGCTATGACCATAGCTATTACTTCATCTCAAGCTTTATTGAAGAGCACCTCAACTTCCATGCAAAATATTTGTTTGCATAGTTAATTTAAGTAAGCTCATGAAATAAAAAATAAAGTCACCAAAACTAGGTGACTTTATTTTCTTTACGTACTAACAAATACATATCTGAATATCGATGATTTAAATATGTAAAATAATGTAACTTAAGAACAAATTCGACGTCCATTTCTCGCCTTATTAAATTCTCATTTCCGACACAGTATCTTTATTAAAAATGAAACAAAGTTGCACTAAAAACCAATTAAATACCGCGAAATCATTACGAAACTCTACCATCATCCCAAGACTCTGAGCTTTTAATTAAGAAGCAACTTAATAACCTTGACGTGACGTAAACCGACAGTTATTTTTGAAACATAACGTATTATAAAATCTCATCCGGTTGGCTCTATAATTATAAATAAATTACCGCTAGCACCTTTGTCCTAGCTAAGAAAAAAGAATAAAACTCAAAAGGGCATATGATGAAAAAGATAGTCGCGCTAGGTCTGTTTTTTGTTGCGCCATTCTTGTCTGCAAATACGATCGTATTTAGTAGTAGCCAGCAGCCTAGTGTCATACTGGAACTGGAAGAGATCCAAGCTTTACCTACCACTAGCTACACGATGACATTGCCTTGGCTTCCTGCCTCGTCAGAGTTTTTAGGCGTTAAACTCAGCACGCTTCTTACACACGTCTATGGAAAGGTACCAGAGCAGGTTGATATCAGCAGCTTAAACGACTATCACTCGACATTGTCCCGACAAGATATTCTTCGATATCAACCAATACTGGCTTATCAACAAGATCAGAATTACATAAAAGTCAGGAATAAAGGCCCTTTCTGGGTGATATATCCACTCAATCTCTATCCAGAGCTAAACTACAATAAATATCATGCGCAAATGGTATGGCAAGTAAATGAAATAAAAGAAAAATAATAAGAATGAAGTTATCAGAACCCTATTCTAAGAAACAAAGAATATTGCAATATTCTACCACCAGCAAAATGCTGCTGGTGGTGTTTGCCGTTTCTTTGCTTCTCGCGAATGTCGTGCTTTTACAGCAAACACGTTCACTCTCACAAAATTTTAATAACGAACAAAAACAAGCGACTTGGTTTTTATTCCAACTCTCCAAAGAACTATCAGAACTTGTCGGCGAGGCCAGACGGTTAGATGAAAACGTATTGAATATTGATGGTGCAGAGCTTCAATACGAGTTAGCGTGGAGTCGCTTTGACTTATTGACCAGTAGCACGAAAGCCAATAAGTTCTTTTCTCGGAACAACATGCACCTTTACTTCATTAACCTTTTTGAAGAGTTCAAAGAGCTAGAAAAACAACTAGTAGAAGCTAGAACAGGTGATAGCCAAGCTGCTGCTGCATTTTATCGTTCAACTCAAACACTATATTTAGGCTTAATAGACTTCGTTAATCAAAACTTCCGTCTAAGCAGTAAAGCTTATGAAGCACAAAAAGGTCAAACCCAGCGCTTAATGCAAGCACAATATATGTTGTTTGCGACGTTCGTTTTGTCGATTATCTCTCTAACTTATTTCTTTTATCGTGAATCCCATTTTCATAGAAAATTGGCGCTCAGCGACCCTTTGACGAACCTAGGGAACCGCAATGCACTATTCATTACCCTAAACAAATTTACTCAAGAAAAAAGGCCCTTTTCTCTCTGGATTCTAGATTTAAATGGTTTTAAAGAAGTCAACGACACACACGGACACCAAGTTGGCGACACTGTACTGCGGGAAATCGCTAGGCGGCTTAATTCTATGGCACTCAATGATTTTACTGTTTATCGCATGGGAGGAGATGAGTTCGCGGTTATCCTTGAAGGTGAACATCTCAATGAAGAGAACGTACGTGAGCAGATAAATACCGTCTTTGATGCACAAATATTAAACTCCGATAAAGTCTCAACACTTTCAACAAGCATGGGCTTAGCGCAATACCCTAAAGACAGTGACAATGTTGACTTTCTTATCAGCATAGCGGATAAGCGCATGTACAAAATGAAATTTCAACGTTAAACGGTATATATGATGAGAAAGTTCATGCAAGTACTGCTTCTACTGGCAGTCATTGCGGCAGGTGTGTTGGCTTGGGTATTTATTCCATCGCACGAAACCATCGGGCAAAAAACGCTTGAGCAGGCACTCAACGACGACTACAGCCTCGTTGGACATCGAATCTACTCAACCGATCCGGATGCTGGCAACCGATTCGGCTACTTCGTATTGGCAACGGGCCAGAGCATTGAAGAGCAAGAGCCGTTTTTGGTCACTTCGGATCAGTTTATTCGCATGGAGAAAACGGGTGATAATACCTTGTCTGTGACCGTCAATGGCCGTATTTACCATTATCATAACGACTTGTGGGTGCCAAAATCAGACGGGAAATTGCAACACTTTTTAGTCAGTGCAACCGCCAAGTACGTACGCTAAAACGGGAACCTTACTCCCCCCAAAAAAACAAAGCCCCGCATACACTGCGGGGCTTTTTACGTGAAGAAGAAAATAACATCGAAAGAATGAGCGTTACTTCGCTAATACTTTCTCTTTAATCACTTTGAGTACCCCAGCCTCTTGGTTGCTTGGCGCAGAATAACGAGCAATTTTCTTAATCTCTTCGTGCGCGTTGGCAACCGCGTACGAATGCTCACTGACTTGCAGCATTTCGAGGTCATTGAGGTAGTCACCAAACGTCATAGTTTCTGCCGGAGTAAAATTCATCGTCTCTTGAAGATGCTGAATGGCCGCACCTTTAGAGGCCTCGGCATTCATCACATCCAGCCAGATTTTTGCGCTCACTACGACTTTATGCGTTGCGCCAAACTTCGCGTTCATGGTCGGGAACAGGAGCTCTTCCGAACCGTCAAAGTGACAAATTGCTACCTTAATAAACTCGTCTTCGACCTCAAGCAAATCCGGCACATATTCACAGCGGTGGTAGTACTTTTGAAATTCTTCCAGCGATTGCTGATCATGCGTTTCGATGTACGCCGAGCGCTTGCCACACAATACGATGTTCGCCCCGTCAATCTCACGAGCCGCTTTCACAATCTCCAACACTTCCGCTTTAGGAATGGTACAACTGTAGAGCTCATTGTCTTGGTACATCACTAAGGTGCCGTTTTCAGCCACATACAACAGTCTGTCTTTGATTGGCGCGAACGTGTCTCGCAGACTGTAATACTGACGACCAGACGCAGCGGAGAACAAAATACCTTGCTCTTCCAGTTGCAAAAACAGATCGAAAAACTCTGGATCCAAACGACCGTATTGGTCAAGCAATGTGCCATCCATATCGGAAGCAATAAATTTGATGCGAACTTGTGACATTAACTAAAACTCTAAATGACGCTGCGAAAATATATCCATGTAAGGTACAGGATCTTGTATGAATCTCAAGTCGGGATGACGACGCCTTTCGCTATTACCAAGGATGCTGTTTAAAGTAATCTTCACTGTGATCGATGAAAGCTCTCACCGCAGGAGACAAGTGTTTACGTGATGAATACAGCGCGTAAATGTTGAGATCATTTGGCTTCCAATCCGGCAACACCGACTCAAGCTGACCCGATTTGAGATAGATATTGCTCAAGTAAGTTGGCAACATCGAAATACCCATGCCTTGTAAAGCGCCATGCAATAACGCCGTGGCCTCATTGCTGGTTAGGCGACACTCAATTCCCACCGATTCGAACTGGTCGCCCTGAGACAAATGCCACACGTGACGCTCAAAGTTTTTGTATCCCAAACAGTCGTGTGAAGATAAATCTCGCGGATGCGCAATCGCGTGGTGAGTTTGCAAATATTGCGGTGATGCCACCAACACCGATTCGCACACCGCAATCGGCTTACCAATCAAAGAAGGATCGGGATCTGACGCAATTCGGATCGCCAGATCGATGCGTTGTTCGGTTAGATCACTCACTGAATCTTGCAGATCTATGTCGATATACACTTTGGGGTGCTTTTGCATAAAACTGTTTACTACGGGGATCAACTGTGAGAATCCAAATGAAGTACTAGACGCAAGACGGATTTTTCCGGACAGCTCACCATCAACGGCAATGTTCGACGTTAATGTATCGGCCTGTTTTAACCAGCGCTCAATCTGAGGCAAGCTGCGCTCCCCTGCGGTGGTGAGGGACACCTTGCGCGTGGTGCGGTGTAACAAACGAGTTTGCAGCCAGTTCTCCATAGCCTCTACATAACGAGTTACCATTGGCCGAGACATGTCTAACCGCTCTGCGGTCGCGGTAAAACTGCCAGAATACACCACATCCACAAACACTTTTGCTGCCGTTACTCTGTCCATAAATTTGCTCGAAATAAGAAATAGTGATGCACATTATTGTGTATTTTTCCGAGCGTATCAATTTCCTAATATAGCTCCCGTTCCCAAGCCATCGTCGCTTGGCCCCAAATTCTTTAGGAGCTTATTATGAAAAAATTTACTTTGATTGCTGCATCCGTTTTAATGGCAAACCCTGTCCTAGCGGCAAACCACTCTCCCCTTACTCTTGAGGTTTACAACGCCGACGGTAATAGCTTCCACGTAAACTCAACCTTGGTATACGGTGAGACTGACGCCATGGTCATCGACACTGGCTTCACCAAAGCTGACGCGATGCGCATTGCCGCTAAAGTGTTGGACTCAGGCAAAACGCTTAAAACCATTTTTATCAGCCAAGCGGACCCAGACTACTACTTTGGCGCAGAGGCCTTACACCAACAGTTTCCTGATGCGCAGATCATCGCAACGCCTGCGGTTCAAAAAATTATTAAAGAAAAATTGGCTGGAAAGCTGGCGTACTGGGGACCAAAGCTGGGCGCAAACGCACCGGTAAAACCAGTGATCCCTGTCGCGTACGATAAAGCATCATTGGAGCTAGAAGGTCATAAGATTGAAATTCGTGGTAACCATGGCACATCAGCACACCGCCCTTACCTATGGATTCCAGATAACAAAGCGATTCTAGGTAACGTAGCCGTGTACTCAAACGTACATTTGTGGATGGCCGATGCCGCAGACCAAACCGCTATCAATGCTTGGGAGCAGCAGCTTAGCGAGATGCTTGCGCTTAAACCTCAAGTGGTCATTCCTGGTCACATGAAAGCAGGCACAAAGCTGAACGCAGACACCATTCGCTACTCGCAACAATACTTGCAGGATTTTCAGCAAGCGAAAAAACACAGCAATAACAGCGCTCAACTCATTGACACCATGTCAGCGAAATACCCAGAAGCTCAATTGCCAATCGCGCTAGAAATCGGTGCAAAAGTGCATACTGGTGAAATGTCATGGTAACCGTGCATTACTTCTTCGATCCCATGTGTGGTTGGTGCTACGGGGCATCACCACTCATCGAAGCCTTGATGGACACCTCTCAATTTAAGGTGGAGCTTCATCCCGGCGGCATGATTGAGAAAAGCGCGATTGAGCCTGAATTTCGTCAGCACATCATCAACAGTGACGCTCGTATCGCAACCGAAACCGGAGCAACGTTTGGTGAAGCATATCTGCAACGCGTGAAAAGCGAAGATGCGTTTGTTCTTGATTCTTATCTACCAACACAAGCGATCTTGAGTGCGGAGAAAATGGGGCTGAATCCATGGCACATGCTAAAGGCCATCCAATCCGCGCATTATCAGCTCGGGTTAAAAGTGAATGAAGCATCGACGCTCAAAGCCATTGCAGAATCGCTAGGTTTAGCAAACGATGTGTGGGAGCAAAACATGACGTTAAGCGAAGCCGATCTAGATGAGAAAATTCGCTCTAGCCGACAGTTGATGCGCCAGTTACACGTTGGTGGCTATCCAACCCTGATTGCAGAAGTAAATGGCGAGTACCTGACCTTGCCGCACTCGGCCTACTACGACAAACCGGCACAGTGGAAGCTGGCATTACAAAAACTGCAATAAGCTCTTCCCCACTCGCTCTTGTTCTTAATCCAAGAGCGAGTGCCAACACCGACATGGCAATCCTGACTCAAACAGGTACAATCCTCGCTCGATTTTTTACTCGCGCGGATACCCACCATGCACTCGCCTGAACATTGTTTTACTCGTTTTACTGCTGATACTTCTGACTATGAATTACCAACGCAGTTTACGTTTCCGTTCTACTACACGCCGCATCCTCTTTGCGTTATGGCTGCAAAGCAATTGCAACAGCACTTATTAGCGCAAACCGACTTCGAACACGATTTTGGTTTGGTTAATGAAGAAACGGGGCGAGGCAAAATGTTTGGCGTATTGCTGGTAGAAAGCTCTCAAGGCGATCTCGGCTTTTTAAGTGCGTTTTCTGGCAAAATTGCTGACCAAAACTTGATTCCAGGATTTGTCCCTCCTGTGTACGACATGCTGACCGATGAAGGCTTCTTCCGCGCAGAAACGGATGCCATCAACGCCGCCAATGCGGAGTACAAAACCTGTGCCGCGAATCCGGAATTAGCGGATCTTAAAGCGCAAATCCAAGCCGACCGAGCCGCTTATCAGCAAGAGGAGCAAACACAGCGCCAAGTGATGATTGATGGCCGCGCCGCACGCAAGCGACAGCGCCAACAGGGCGAGCAAACGCTCAATGCCGATGATCTCAAAATCTTGTTGGATGAGTTGGGTAAGCAAAGTGTCGCTGAGAAAAACGTTCTCAAATACTTAAAGCAAGCGTGGGATGAAAAGCTTGCAATCAAAGAAGCGCGATTGGCCGAGTTAGAGCAGCAACTTGCTCACCTGAAAGAGCAGCGCAAAACGCTCTCCAACGCTTTACAGCACAAATTGCATAAACAATACCGCTTCCTAAACAGCCATGGCGAAGCACGCGACTTGGTGGACATTTTTGCAGACACCACAAACCCAGTTCCACCAGCAGGTGCGGGGGAATGTGCTGCGCCAAAACTGCTCCAATACGCGTTTAAACACGGATTCAAACCGCTGGCGTTGGCAGAATTTTGGTGGGGTGTGTCGCCAAAGTCTGAAGTTCGCCAACACAAAAAATTCTACCCATCGTGTAATAGCAAATGTCAGCCGATTTTGGGCCATATGATGCAAGGGCTGGATGTCGAACCTAATCCATTGGCGGAGAATTGGGCAGAAGACAAAGAACTAGAGATAATCTACCAAGACGACGCTATGGTCGTCGTCAACAAGCCCTCGGGCTTACTTTCAGTGCCTGGTAAAACTATCAAGGACTCTGCTTATACGCGCCTACAAGCGATGTACCCTGATGTGGAAGGGCCGTTTGTGATTCATCGCCTCGACATGGCGACCTCTGGCATTTTGGTGTTTGCCTTAACCAAGCGCGCGAACAAAAGTCTGCAAAAACAGTTTATGGCTCGCGGCGTAAAAAAACGTTATATGGCACTGCTCGAAGGCGTATTAAACGAGCCTGAAGGGGAAATTTCACTGCCAATGCGTGGTGACCCCGACGACCGCCCACGTCAACTGGTGTGTTTTGAACACGGGAAACATGCAGAAACCTACTGGCAACTGATTGAAGTCAAAGATGGACGCAGCAAGGTATACATGTATCCGAAAACAGGGAGAACTCACCAACTACGTGTACACAGTGCTCATCACATGGGGTTAAACATGCCGATGGTTGGTGATGGTTTATACGGCGAAAAAGCGAATCGCTTGCACCTGCATGCTGAGATGCTAGAGCTGGATCATCCATACAGCAAAGAACGCATGGTGTTCCAAGCTGAGTGCGAATTCTAACGTCTTCCCAAGTTTAAATAACAAAAAGGCACTGACTATCAGTGCCTTTTTTTTCTAACCAGAATAAGCGTGATGCGCGATACCGAAAACCGTTAGCTCACCTTAAACTTGGTCCACACCTGAGAGCGCCAACGCCTTGCCATGATGATACCACGTACCCATTCATCGAGTGCGATTGCCATCCAAGCCCCTAAAACGCCATAACCCAAGTGGATGCCAAAGATGTAAGAGAAAAGCAC
The DNA here is from genome assembly GCF_033338735.1 of Vibrio sp. Vb1127. Classification (NCBI taxonomy): domain Bacteria; kingdom Pseudomonadati; phylum Pseudomonadota; class Gammaproteobacteria; order Vibrionales; family Vibrionaceae; genus Vibrio; species Vibrio sp. Vb1127. Next base: position 54,132 of record NZ_JAWOTF010000006.1, read on the forward strand.
GCCTAATCCCCACATACTCAAAATCCCCATTTGCACTGGGAACTTGATGTCACCCGCGCCTTTGAGCCCCGCGATAAAAATCAGGTTAAACACACGTCCGGCCTCGAGCAAAATTGAGCCCATGACTAACGAACCTGCCAATGCGAGTATCTCTGGTTGATCGGTAAATACGCGCAGAATCTCTTCTCTAAACAGGTAAATCAGTGTGGTTGCCGCCGTTGATGCCACAAACCCCACTAAGAAGTAGATTTGTACGCGTTTTAAAATGCTACTCACCCAACCTTTACCGATGTAGTAACCGGTCTGAATTTGCGCTGCCTGACCAATTGCCAACGCGAAAGCAAACGAGAAACGGGCAATGTTTTGTGCATAAGTGAAAGCCGCCAACGATGCCGTCCCCATTTGCACCACAAAGTACACAATGCAGATTTGCGCCACGTTGTAAGACAGCACTTCACCCGCGTTCATACCGCCGATTTTTAAGATCTTTTTGTAAATCTCTGCCGGTACTTGTTTCATAGTCGACATTGGTAGTTCAATGCTACTGCGAGCGAGAATAAACCATAACATTAACGTACCGATGATTTGGCTGACGACGGTTGCTATTGCCACGCCTTGCACACCATACACAGGTAAACCAAATGGCTGGTAAAGCGCAATATAGTTACCAATGATGTTGAACACACCCGAGATCAAATTCACCACCATTGGGGAACGTGAATAACCATGACTACGCAGAATAGTTGTAAAAACAACGCCAATCGTAACGTTAAACGTCATCGCACCGCTTATCAGCAGATATTCATGAGCGTACTGCTCGACTTGCGCTTCCAAGCCGTAATACGGGAGTAGGTATATCGCACCAAGCACGGCAATCACACTCAATAGCACACCGACGAGCACAGACAACGCAATACTCGCAACACCAACGCTCACTGACTCTTGCTCGCGTCCAGCGCCATTGTATTGGGCAATCAAAATCCCCGTACCGCTACTGACAAACGTCGAAACGATGATTAAAAAGAAGGTAATCTGCGTGATCACACCAACAGCGGATACGGCTTTGTCTGAGTAGCCACTCAGCATGAACACGTCACTGGTTCCTAAAGCCGTCCGTAGCAAAATTTCGACAAGAATTGGCCAAGCTAATGCCACGATGGACATTCGTTGGTTGATGTTTTGGCTTTTAGGCATGCTTGTAACCTTTCCTACAACTAAAAACTGCCTCACAATTTTGTGAAGCAGTTTAAAAATAGTGACTCGAACGAAGCTCGATATGAGGTTGTGATTTAGCGCGGATTCTAGTCGCATATTGGTCATAACGACAACAATATTTCGCCCTGTTTCGGAAAAATATTTCTAATGCCTTTTCGAAACGACATATGCCTTAACGATAAGTAGAGCAGAGATTGGTGAACAATACTCTCAATCAACAAGCACCGAACAGAATCAGGATAATCAATAGTAATGCGTCTAACTAGATACATTACTTTGAGTTATCAGTCCAACCATATAGAGCCATGAAGAACCGTCATGAAAACCTGCATGCGCTACCATTCCTCTTTGAACACTCGCACCAAATCACACTGATGGCTTTGCACTAAAAATGACTGATATCACATTTGGAAACTTTGTTGTTCTATTTATCGCGAAAATACCGCCTAGAATAAGCGTACACGTTAATTAAGCAAGGATACGTAATGTCGACATTGGCTGGGGCGCGCTTAGAAGAAATGGCGGACATCCGCTCAACAAGAAAAAAGAAAATTGTCTTTTTATGCTCCAGTATCGCCGCTGCCTGTTTAACTTATGGTTCCATTGCTCAATCACTTGAGAATAACTGGGGCTTAAGCTTTTTCCATGCTTTGTGTGCCTTGGCATGCTTAGCAATCAGTTATGTAATAAAAGTCCAGCGGCACCATCAATACGCCGACTTATGGCTAAGTGCTGTCTTAATGTTCGAAGGGTTATTGTTACTTCTGTATAACGACGCTCCGTCAGGCAAGGTGCTATGGCTATATCCTATTGTCGCCACTCTGGTATTAATTAATGAGTTTAAGGTCGGTCTGCTGTTCAGTGGCACCTATATTTTACTGATCTTTTTTGGGGTCGCTTTTTTAGATCGACTGCCAACAGCCACAGAAATCATAGAGCGGAGATTGATGCTGACCCTGATAGCGACCGCGTTTGTGTGTCACACGTTCTCGTATTACTACACGAAAGTCCTCAATTACATTCAAACACTGTATCGTGAGGGGATTGAGGAGTTAGCATATTTTGACCAGCTCACTGGGCTTGCCAATCGCTGGAGCTTTGAGACTTGGGCGCGCGCAAAGCTCGATGAAATCAAGCACTCATCTGATGACAGCATCACCGCATTGGTTTTTCTCGATATCGATAACTTCAAGCACATCAACGACACCTACGGGCACGATATTGGTGACCAAGTACTTCAAGCCTTCGCAACTCGATTAAAAAATAACATTCGCAACAAAGACAGAAAAACAGATAAACACGACTACTCCATCGCTCGATTTGCGGGCGACGAGTTTGTAATCATGCTTTACGATGTAAAAAGTAAAGATGACCTAGACAGCATCCTAAAACGGATCGTAAATCTGTTTCCGACAGGTTACCGAAGCTACGATATGATTAACGAGTTAACGATGAGTGTAGGTGCTGCTATCTATAAGCAAGATGCAAAGGATTTGTCTGAATTGACTCGATGTGCAGACAAAGCAATGTACGCAGCTAAACATACTGGTAAAAACCAGTACGCCTTTTATGAGCACTGCAATACGGAAGAACAGTCAACATCTGATGCACCAGCGGTACCAGAAGCTTGCTAATGACTAAGCGAACACATGCATCACCCAAAGCCCCACAACGAGGAATACGATTAACCACACTACTTGCAACGTTCTGTTCGGCTTGTCTTGCTGACGAGTGGGGTGATCTTTAAACGCACGGCCCTTCATTTTGCCCATTAAGCTCTTTCCTAGAGCACGTCGATAAAATTCACGTCTCTTATGAGCGGCGTTGGCAACTTCGGTAAAGCGCTGTCTTTGCTCATTGGTGAGATCTTTATCCTCGTAACGAGGAGGGAGATCAGAATGCTTGCGTTGTACTGCCATCACTTCCTCCCTGGTCGATGGGTACATTTTTATTAAGTATATACCCAAATAACCAAAAAGATGCGTTATAAGTGAAGCACATAGACGAAAAAACCACCCGAAGGTGGTTTTATGACGAGCAACAAATGAACGCTAGAAGTACTCACATAAATACGCAGTCGCTTCTTTCACTTGAAGCTCAAATGAAGAATTACCTTCCACTTCAAAAAACTCACCACTTTGACAAGTCGTCCAATCGCTCTCGCCAACACGCTTGACCACAAGCGCACCTTTTACAACCGTCATACGCTCTGGTGCTTGAGTACCAAACGTGTACTCACCAGGAAGCATCACACCAACGCTAACATCCTGATCTTTCTGGTTAAAGCCTAGTGATTTTACACTACCAGCAAAATAGCTATTTTCCTTAATATTCATTATTGGTTTCCTTATCAAAAGTCCGCTCTTTTTTACCTTGTTTCTTTCCGTTACTCAAGCTTTGAAAGCCATTAAACTCAACGTAATAACGCACATCCTTTGCTACTGAGCGAGAACCTTTTTTCGCGAGGATTAATCAGGCGACCTAAACCGAGCAAGAAAACCTACGAAGTAATGAATGTGAGCAAACAACAAAACCATCAATAAGATGTGTATCTGAATGTAAAAGTGGACATTAGATCATAGTTTCGTCGTCTCAATGGCGGGATTGTTTGTTTTTAAAAAGGAAGGTTTCCACCATGTTAAAAAAGTGGAGAAAATTAGATCTATGACGGACTCAACCCGCCGAAGGCGAAAAGCACGACAAGAACCAAAACTTTCATTTTTGGCTCGCCACCAATCTAAAATCCTCAAGAGTACATTTGTCTGCTTCGGGATGGGTCTGTTGACGTTTTTTGGCTATCAAATCCACCTTTCCTATCAAGACCACATTGATCCGGAAAAGGTGTACGGCGAATGGATTGAGATTGGCGCGCCACCCTACCAAACAGAACGTCTCGTTTTCACTGAAGATGGGGTATACCGAAACCATCGACTTATTACGACGGAATTTGAATTCGATGGCAAGGTCATCACGTTGAATACCGGATTAGGAAAGACAGCGTATCAGATCTCGGGCTCTCATCTTTCACCTCAAATACGCCGTATTGAGCCTCTTATTCCAGATCAGCGATTCATTCGTAAAGGATTTGAGCATACCGTTCAGGGCTCAGAAACCGGTGCAGCCTCTAAACGTCGCGCCGCGTTGAGTGAACACTTCAGCCGTGACTAATACGTCTTCACGGCTATTTTTCCTTTCAATTCTCTTTCTATATCAATGAAACAAAACCTTAATAAACAACAAAATAAGGCCTTCATCGCATTTAACTAACTCGTTACTGAGTAAACAATAATTTTAGTTTCTGCTGAGATTTTATAAATTATTGACTCAGTCTGACACTTTCTGTGTAACAGAGTGCGAGTTTTAGTTAAGTTCTCTCAAGTGCCTCGAAAACCGTCTTAATTTTTTTTGACGAAAAAAAACTCTCTGAAATGCTGAGTGTGATGCTTTTGCACGTGGAGTAAATCCAATCATCTTATCTGGTGCAAGAGCAGCCTATGTTCTAGGTAGAACATGAATCCAAGGATTGAGAGAGAAGTTATGATTCGATTTAACCTATGTGCAGCTGGAGTTGCTTTAGCGCTATCAGGCGCTGCAGTTGCGGCTCCAACCGCACCAAGTATCGATATGTACGGTTCCAACAACCTTCAGTTTTCTAAAATTGAACTCGCGATGGAAACCACGTCAGGCTACTACGACATGGTGAAATACCATGAGCAAGCGAAGATCACTGTTAAATTTAACCAGTGGAGTGGCACACCTGGTGACACTTACAACGTCTATTTTGATGGTGTAAAAGTAGCAAGCGGCCCTATCACTGGTAGCCAAACGACAGCTTCGTTTGAATACGGCCAAGGTGGCTTATACCAAATGGAAATCGAAGCATGTGATGCGACAGGTTGTGCGAAAAGCGCACCAGCTGAAATCACAATTGCAGATACCGATGGTTCTCACCTGAAGCCACTAACGATGAATGTTGATCCAAACAACAAAACCTACAATACCGATCCAAGCGTCGTGATGGGTACGTATTTTGTTGAATGGGGCATCTATGGCCGTGACTACACAGTCGATAATATGCCGGTCGACAACTTGACTCACATCCTTTACGGTTTTATCCCAATTTGTGGCCCAAATGAGTCTGTGAAGTCTGTTGGCGGCAACAGTTTCAACGCGCTACAAACTGCTTGTACAGGTGTGCCTGATTATGAAGTCGTTATCCATGACCCTTGGGCTGCTTATCAGAAGAGCTTCCCACAAGCTGGTCATGAATACAGCACGCCTATCAAGGGTAACTACGCAATGCTAATGGCATTGAAACAACGTAACCCTGATCTAAAAATCATCCC
>NZ_JAWOTF010000006.1:59792-264420 GCF_033338735.1 Vibrio sp. Vb1127
TACAGCACGCCTATCAAGGGTAACTACGCAATGCTAATGGCATTGAAACAACGTAACCCTGATCTAAAAATCATCCCATCGATCGGTGGTTGGACACTGTCTGACCCATTCTTCGATTTCGTGGACAAGAAAAACCGTGACACATTCGTCGCATCAGTTAAGAAGTTCCTGAAAACTTGGAAATTCTACGACGGTGTTGACATCGACTGGGAATTCCCTGGCGGCGGCGGTGCAGCAGCCGATAAGGGCGACCCTGTAAACGATGGCCCAGCATACATCGCACTGATGCGTGAACTGCGCGTAATGCTTGATGAATTAGAAGCTGAGACAGGCCGTACTTACGAGCTAACGTCCGCTATCGGTGTCGGTTACGACAAGATTGAAGACGTAGACTACGCAGATGCAGTTCAGTACATGGATTACATCTTCGCAATGACTTACGACTTCTACGGCGGTTGGAATAACGTTCCTGGTCACCAGACTGCGCTTTACTGTGGTTCATTCATGCGTCCTGGTCAGTGTGACGGTAGTGGCGTTGATGAGAACGGCGAACCGTACAAAGGTCCTGCTTACACAGCAGATAACGGCATCCAACTTCTTCTTGCTCAAGGCGTTCCTGCGAACAAGCTAGTACTTGGTACAGCAATGTACGGTCGTGGCTGGGAAGGCGTAACTCCAGATACACTCACAGATCCAAACGACCCAATGACAGGTACTGCTACAGGTAAACTGAAGGGCAGCACAGCGCAAGGTGTTTGGGAAGATGGCGTAATTGACTACAAAGGCATTAAGTCATTCATGCTAGGTGCAAACAACACTGGTATTAACGGCTTCGAGTACGGCTACGATGCACAAGCAGAAGCACCATGGGTATGGAACCGTACTACGGGCGAGTTGATCACATTTGATGACCACCGTTCAGTGCTAGCAAAAGGTAGCTACGCGAAGTCTCTTGGTCTTGCTGGTCTATTCTCTTGGGAAATTGACGCGGATAACGGTGACATTCTAAACGCGATGCACGAAGGTATGGCTGGTGGTGTGGTTCCTCAACCAAACCGTAAACCAACCGCAGCCGCTGGCGCAGATCAATCGGTAACAGGTCCTGCAAATGTGGTTCTAGATGGCAGCCTGTCAAAAGACTCTGACGGCACCATCGCAAGCTACGCTTGGGAACAAGTATCTGGCACAGCAGTGGTACTAACAGGTGCAAACACAGCGAAAGCAAGCTTTGATGCAGCAGAAGTTACTGTTGAAGAGCAATTAACTTTCAAGCTGACGGTGACTGATAACGAGGGTGCAACGGCATCTGACCTCGTTGTAGTAACAGTGAAACCAGCAGGTGTTGTTGACCCAGTGAACAGCGCACCAGTAGCACAAGTTGTTGCTCCAGCAACAGCAAACGCTGGTGACGTTGTGGTTGTAGATGCATCTGCGTCTAGCGATGCAGACAACGATACCCTGACATTCAACTGGACTCTACCTCAAGGTCTGAATGCAACGGTTGAAGGCTCTAAAGTCACGTTCACTGCTGCGGAATACCCGCAAGACACAAGCTTAAGCTTCACTGTAAGTGTGAGCGACGGTAAAGCGTCTTCATCGGCAAGCGCGACAGTGGTTGTTGCACAGCACGCAACCGATCCGAACCCTGGTACTTGTGACAACGCATGGGATGCGAGCGCAGTGTACACAGGTGGTAACCAAGTGACTCACGCAGGTAAAACGTGGGAAGCGAAATGGTGGACTCAGGGTGACGATCCTAGCCAATCTGGCGAATGGGGCGTTTGGAAAGAAGTTGGCGTAGCTAACTGTAACTAACTTCAGCCTTGCAGACGTTCTGCTAAATAAACAAAGGACAGCTTCGGCTGTCCTTTTTGGATTTAACCTCTTAACGAGAAGAGCAACACCAGAGACGAAAAAGTCTGAGGTGTTACTTTCAAATCGAATTAGCGCAAAACGGAGCGAATCAATCAGTAAAAGTAAGGGTTACCAAGCACTATCGAGCAAACGGTCAAAACTACTGAAGACTTGCTCACACTTCATCACTCGACCATGCCCCTGACCTTGTGTTGTCACTAACTCAACGTTTTTAATCTCTTCAGCCGCTTTTGCCGAGACACTGTATTTGGTGAACTTATCTTGCTCATCATGAATAATAATGGTGTGAGACGGACGCTCAGACAAACGCTTCATCGGATCAATGGACTGTAAAGGATAACCAAATTGGTCTTCAACTTCTGAAACCACAGCATTAAAAAGCTTCATCGAGTAACCGGAACGCGCAATGCTACCGAATAAGTTCTCTACGTAATTTAATACCGGAGCAATAAGCAGCAAAGGCTTGTTTTCTAATTTGCTGTGTCGGCACTCAAGAGCAGAAGCGGTGCCCATGCTGTGCCCAACTAGGCCAACAATATCCTCGACCGTATCCAACACATCTTCCAATCCTCTGACAAACCCCGGAATGTGCCCATACTGCCCCTCACTCTCACCATGTGCCGGATGATCGTACGCCAAAGCAGTAAACCCTTTCGACGCAATATGTTCCATCAGTGGATAAAACTGACTTGCCGTGCCAGACCAACCATGAGTTAGCACCCAAATAGGTCCAGAGCCCAAAGTATAGGTTTTGATGATGCCTGCATGCCCTTTAATTTCACCTTTGATAAGCCCTTGAGGTTCAATATTTTTAGGTTGCGTACGAGCCGGTGTCAGAAGAAGCTTGCGCGCGGTCTTCTTTGCATGTGACGGGGCCAGTGTATGGTGTAACCGAGTACTAATGTTCACCAAACTGCGCTTAATACTGAAACGTTGCGATGTATTAAAGTAAATTTTTTCACTCATAATCATGTCCTTAACTATCAGCTTTGCACAAAATAGAACGGTCGTGCTTTTTATACTGATAAGAAAGAGCGAACTCAGCCGCTCTTTGTGATTTTATGTCTACGAATCTGGGAAGCGAATAACCGATATTAGCCTTTCCAGCGAGAAAATAAGTTGTCGATCCCTTGCCAAAACAGACGCAAGCTTTCTTGCTCACCTTTAATTGAGTAAAAAACATGCGCACTCAAATAGAGACCGTACAAATCAAACGTTGCTTGGCGTGTATCTAAGTCTGCTGCAAATTCTTGCTTCTCTTTGCCTTTCGCTATTTGGATCTCCAAATAACTCAGCCAAGTGTCTATGGATTTACGCAGTCCGGCCTGAAGCGGGCAATCTTTATCTGCCGTATCATTCCAAGCGTCAAGAAACATACAACTTCCTTGGAATGCGTGATTCCAAGTCATCCAAGAGTCGAGCAACCCTCGAATTTTACGCTCGATATTGCCATCCCCGAGTTCTCGAGCAGGCTCAATAACCCGATCAGCGAACACTTTATTGGCGTGATCAAGCACCGATAGCTGTAAATTCAACTTCGAATTAAAGTGGGCAAACAGACCACTTTTCGACATACCGCATTGCTTGGCTAACTCTCCAATCGTAAGACTTTCTAATCCGTCTTCGCTGGCGATCTCAAAAGCCCGCTGCAGAATAAACTCTTTTGTCACTTTTCCTTTTTGCATAGTCTTATTTTTAGCACGATCGTTCTTTTTTGCAATCTCGAGTTAACTGGTCTAACCATTATTCAGTGCTATTTTCGACTCACGAATCAGGTATTGATTGCGTTAATAGGTTAATAATTAAGAAGTTTGAAGTAAGTCTTAATTTTCAAAACAGCTTCAATGTAAGCGCAAGTCTGTTGACTTTTTCACGTATTACTTCAGTAACAACCTGCTATTTTCACCTAAGTTTTTTATTTAGGTAAACAATGTAATGGCAAAGAAACAAAAAATAGCCAGCTTAGAGTTTGCACGTATCATTGCAATGCTTGCGATTGTGGGTTTGCATTGCCAGATGGCACTGACGTACTGGCAGTGGGATGGGATACCATGGGTTGGCTATATGCTCAACCAACTGGCTCGTTTTGCTGTTCCGCTGTTCTTTCTCATCTCGGGTTATCTAATCCAGCCGAAGTTGAGTCATTCACCTATTGATACTCTTAAGAACTACGCCAAACCGTTAATGAAGGTTTGGCTCATTTGGAGCATGATCAGTTTACTGATGCCATTCCAATGGCAGACGGTCGCTGAGGCAGGGTATCTCGCAGAAAGGCAAGGTTATTGGGGGTACCTAATGTCAACCCCGATCAATTCACTCATCGAAGGCGGACTCGTTCATCTGTGGTTTATTCCGGCTCTGGTCATTGCCGTAGCGTTAATTGCCTTTCTCGTGCATATCAATATGGCGCAACTGATACTGCCAACCGCAGTATTGCTATACATATACGGTGCCTTTGCTGGCAGTTACGCGACCATTACCGACCTGCCAGCGCCTTTCTTTACTCGTAACGGGCCTTTTTTCAGCACGTTGCTAGTTGCTCTAGGTTATTTCGCACGAGAAGTGCAGTGGCGGTGGTCGCGAAACAATACGGTTCGATGCATTATTCTTGGCATGGCACTGCATTTTGGTGAAGCTTACTGGCTGATGCAACATGACATCGCTTTCAACTCGCACGACTTCCTATTCGGTACCGTTATCTGGGCTGTAGGTGTCTTTATGTGGCTTTTGGCTCACCCTCATTTTGGCGACATGCCTTGGGTCTTCAAACTATCTCCTTGCGTGTTAGGAATATATGTTAGCCATCTGCTTATCATAATTGTCATGATGAATGTCGCTGAATTTATCGGGCTGCAACACCTCGCGAAAGATGTGTTTATTTATCCTGCAACGATTGTTGCAACCATACTGCTTGTGAAAGCAATTGACGCTTCACCGTTGAAAAAATGGCTCCTACGCTAAATGCATTCAGCTCTAGATATAGCTAGCTTTAACTCAAAAGGGTTAGAGCTAGCCAGTTAAAAATGAGATTTCTCTCTCACTGACCAATTTTTGACTTTCTAATCCTTCAGAATTTGCTTTCACTCACAAAAAACATTGTTCATTTCCTTTAAATTGGCTCGACTATTACAACATTGCTCATTAAACGGAGGCTGTATGTGGGCAGGTCAAGGACTCGTTCCTTTTTTAGAGATTAGTCACTGGTTAACTTACGGTTTATATGCCGCTGCGGTTTTATTCGGCGCAGCAAGCATTGCGTCACTCAGAAAATAGTGGCGCACACTATCATTTCCTAACTCCTACTGTTAATTCGAGCTCTCTCACAACTAACTCATTCATTTGTGGCTAATATTTCTCCAACCAGACAAAGGAGAAATGTCTATGCCAATCTATCCAATTGTGGCTTTCTGCTGTTTGTTGTTCTCTAGCGCCACCTTTGCTGCATCAACCAATGAACTGAACCTTGTTAATTCTGGTGTCGGTTACGCGGCTCTGATTATCTTTTCGATCGCTTACATACTGGTTATGTTGGAAGAGTATCTGAAAATGAGAAAATCCAAGCCAGTGCTGCTCGCTGCAGGATTAATTTGGATTCTGATTGGCTACACCTTTGCTCAACACAATCAGCCTGAAATCGCCAAATCCGCACTAGAACACAACTTGTTGGAATATGCCGAGTTGCTGCTGTTTTTGCTCGTGGCGATGACTTACATCAACGCAATGGAAGAACGCAAACTCTTCGATGCCTTACAGGCGTGGATGGTTGGTAAAGGTTTTGGATTCAAAAAGTTGTTCTGGCTGACGGGGTTTCTCGCTTTTGTCATTTCACCGATTGCCGATAACTTAACTACGGCCCTTTTGATGTGCGCTGTAGTGATGAAAGTCTCTGGTGATAATCCTAAGTTCGTCAATCTTGCTTGTATCAACATTGTTATCGCAGCCAACGCTGGCGGTGCATTCAGCCCATTTGGTGATATTACAACCCTGATGGTGTGGCAGGCCGGTCATGTCAGCTTTGCTGAGTTCATTCCGTTGTTTGTACCGTCATTGGTGAACTACTTGGTTCCCGCATTTTTGATGTCACTTTTTGTTCCAAACACAAAACCGAATACGATTCACCAACACGTTGAGCTAAAACGCGGGGCAAGGCGTATTGTCGCGTTGTTCATTTTGACGATTGCCACCGCAGTCTCTTTCCATGCTGTGCTGCACTTCCCACCCGTTATGGGCATGATGATGGGCTTGGCGTACTTACAGTTTTTCGGATATTTTTTGCGCCAAACTCTCAAACACTCACTCGCAAAAAAAGCAGCTATGGCAATTGCCAATGGCGATGATCAGGCATTGAAGCGCTTAGGCTCAGTGGTTCCGTTTGATGTGTTTCATCGTGTGTCTCGAGCTGAATGGGACACCTTGTTGTTCTTCTACGGTGTTGTAATGTGTGTTGGCGGTTTAAGTTTACTTGGCTACCTCGAACTGGTTTCAAACGTCATGTACACGCAATGGAACCCAGTCTGGGCAAACGTAATGGTTGGTGTCCTATCTGCAATCGTCGATAACATTCCGGTTATGTTTGCTGTACTGACCATGGAACCAAGCATGTCGATGGGCAACTGGCTACTGGTCACATTAACCGCAGGTGTCGGTGGCAGTTTGCTTTCCATTGGCTCCGCGGCAGGCGTCGCTTTAATGGGAGCCGCGCGTGGACAATACACCTTCTTTGGCCACCTAAAGTGGGCTCCCGTCATCGCCTTGGGTTATGCCGCCAGTATTGCGGTACACTTGTGGATGAATAGCGGTTTATTTACTTAAAAGCACAGACAATCAGGTGCTTAACTTGCAATACAACCTAGCGGTCGGATGGATGGTTAACGCCATCCATCACCTCAATCGCTCCCAACTCATATGGGTTGACACCCTCTAAGCAGCCGACATTATAGCCATACTCACTCGGGTCAGAACGACGCTGATGGTGCGTATAAATACCGCACTCGCCACAGAAAAAGTGCTTCGCAGTGTGTGTATTAAATTGATACTGCTTCAAGACGTCTTCGCCTTGCACAATACGAATACCGTTCAAAGGTACAGATGCGACAATCGCGCCACGACGTCGACACATAGAACAGTCACACCGTCTCGGTTTCTCAATACCATTGGGTAACGCCAGTTCCAACTCAACTTTTCCACAGTGACAACTCAGTCGATGTAATGTGTTGATTTGGGTGTTGCCAACTTTCTTAATCATAACTTTTCCTTGCTGTTTTTCTATCTGTGTACATTATGTTAAACAGGTTAATATCATCATAATCTCGTCCAAAAACTCGACATCCATCACTTTTCGCGACATTTTATTGGCCGATTTGTTAGTTGCTATTTTGGCGACTGTCTATCGCGTCCGTGAGACGTGTTGTCTCCGGCGCGGTCTTTAAACCAAGGAAATTAATTTATGGACAAAGATCATAGCCTAAGAGAGAACCTCTTGGCTCTGACGCTCGGCAGTGCGTTGGTGTCACTTGGGGTGATATTTTTTAGCAAAGTAGGATTGCTCACTGGCGGTACGGCTGGCTTGGCGATCTTCCTAACCAAAGTGAGTGACTTCAGTTTTGGTCAGATATTTTTCGCTCTTAACCTCCCTTTTTATATTTTATCTGTGATGCGCATGGGTTGGCGCTTCACTATCAATACCTTTATTGCGGTTTCGATTGTCTCTTTTGCGGTCGATCATCTGCATCATGTGATTGAGATTTCACGAATCGAACCTTTCTATGCGGCACTTTTGGGTGGTGGGCTGATTGGAATCGGTATGTTGGTAATTTTCCGTCACAAAATGAGTTTGGGTGGCTTTAACATTCTAGCGTTGTACCTTCAGGAACGTTTTGGAGTTCGAGCGGGTAAAGTTCAAATGGCGTTAGATTGTGCCATCGTGGTGATGTCACTGTTCATTGTAGATGTGCACCTTATCGCTCTATCTGTTCTAGGTGCCATCGCAACGAACTTGATTTTGGCGATGAACCATAAACCAGGACGATACCAAGCAAAAGCGCAAGCAGCATAATCATCGCTGCATAGTCAACAACCCTAAAGCCCCCAGCCAGTCACTCGGGGCTTTTTTCATTCAACGCTAAGATCACGTCAACGAGCTCGTTTTGCAGTGCTGCTGCATCTCTTCATCCAATTTAGCTTTATATTTCTGACTAAGATGGAAGTGTACTTGCATCAACAAGTCATGTGCGTGGAACAGCTCAAACGCGTCGCTACCATTTTGCTGACAAATAGCCTCACAGCGCTCAGCATGCACTTTGGCTTCTTGCGGTTTATCCGCTTTAAGCAAGCTCATCGCTAAGCGATACTCTGCGCGCTCTTCTTGCATCCAACCCCCTGCCACTTTCCAATAGTCTAGCGCGAGTGTCGCTGCTTCTAACATCTTCGATTTTTCCATGCACGTGCGCTCAGCCAGCGCTTCGTACTGACATGCTAAGTTGTTCGCAGTGATCGCGATAGCGCGCGCTAATGGCCCTTCTGCATCGTTCGGCGTCGTTCCTAACGCTGCCTTCACCAACCATTGACTCGCCAGTTCAAGCTGAACAAGTGCAGAAAGTTCATTCGAAATCAAAGCGTAAACTCGGCGTTGTTCTTGCTCTTCCAATAATTCCATATTGTCAGTGCCATCTACGAAATAGCGCGCAACGGCAATACTGCGTTGAAATGCAAAACTCTCGGCAACCTTGCGTTCATCAAAGTGCTCTAAACAAGTAAGAAACTGTTCTGGGCACTGGAGATGCCCAATAGCGGTATGCAGCATCAATGCGAATATTCGCTCGATTTGGGTAACGTCTTCCACCTCGCTCAGAGCCGTTTCTAACTGAGCATAAATTTGTTCGGGATTTTCCTCGTGATGCTGCCAACACTCACTCATGAAGGCATCAAAATCCGTTTTGAAAGGCATGTCCTTATTGTCCTTTTTCTGTTCGTATAACGAACATGAAACTCTACACTATCGTTCCCCCTGTGTAGCACGCTTAATCCCAATATGAGAATCGCCTCACTTAAAGCGGTGTACCTTGCTCCAACGCGAGCAAACGTTGCTTGCGCTCCACTCCACCTGCATACCCAGTCAGTTTTCCGCTTTTGCCAATAACGCGATGACAAGGCACCACGATAGAAATCGGATTCTTCCCATTTGCTAACCCAACAGCACGCACAGCTTTAGGGTTACCTATCGCATTCGCGAGATCTTGATAGCTCCACGTTTCCCCATATGGAATGGTCGTTAGTGCCTGCCAAACTTGATTTTGAAAATCAGTGCCTGTCGCTGCAAGGGGCAAGTCGAATTCGTTGCGCAGACCAGCAAAGTATTCATCCAGTTGGGTGACAGCTTGGCGCAAGACCGGATGCTGCTCGTCTCGCACCCCCAGCTCAATCGGCTTAGTGGTGCATGTTTCAAACCAAATGCCAAGTAAGCCCTCAGCGTTCGATTGGATAGTCACCGTTCCTAGTGGACTCGGCATTTCGGTATAAAATGTTTTCATGATTGATTCCATAAGTGAAACGTCGCGTAGCTTCCCCAAGGGGCCGCAGTGTGCGTATTCAGTGATGGGTAACGCTGCATCGCCTTTTTCACCACTAAGTCTTTATCTAGAAAGCAATCGGGTTGAGATTGCCCTCGCAGTTGAGCATAACTGACGGTCCAAGGTCCAATGCCTTTCAAAGCTAGCCACTGCTGGGGGTCAGCTTCTGAGTTGTCCTGCATAAACTGGGCGAAGCGCACTAGCGTCTCTTTACGGCTTTGCGGCATGCGCAAAAAGCTCACGTCGGCGTTCGCAATATCACTGGGAGTCGGGAAACAACGTTTTTCTGACTCTCCACTAAGTGTGGCCACCAATAAGTTAAGTTGACCAATCGCCGCTTTAACCGACACTTGCTGGCCTAAAATAGCTCTAACCCCTGCTTCCCATGCATTCCATACACCAGGAATACGAATACCTTTACTCGACACGAGCCCAGGCGCGACATACTCCAAATGCTGCTCAACAGTACAAATATCAGCGTCAAGATCGAACATACGACGAATGTCAGACACCAAGTTTTGCAGCTTCGTTACGTCTTCAATTTCAAACGCCAGTTCTAAGTATCCTTCACCTTTTGTCGCTTTAAACCAGGCTTTGCTGTCATCCAAAAAAACGTTGCGCTGATAACTCTCATCACTCACCAGCTCAACTCCCTCAACCGCTCGCAAACGATAGAAGTCCAACATGTGCGACCAATTCAACTCACCTCGATAAGGTAAGGCAATTCGATTACAACCCGCACCATCAAACTCTTTACGGCGTACTTGAGAAGGCGTTAGTTTGAGAAACTTTTGAAAAGCATCGTTAAAGCGGCGCGTACTGTTAAAACCTGACGCAAACCCCACGTCGGTGACCGACATAGAGCTGGAGTGAAGCAACTGTTTGGCGAACATTAATTGCTGATATTGCGCATACTGCTTGGGTGACATACCTAAATACTGCTCAAACAACATACGTAAGTAACGGTCAGAAATCCCAACACGCTCAGCCAACTCAGACACCGAATGGTGATGCAACTCCCCTCTATCAATTAACGAAATCGCTCGTTGAAAGGTCGTCTCGACACCTTTCCATGCCCAAGATCCAGGCGCGCTATCAGGTCGACAGCGTAAACACGGACGATACCCTGCTTGAAGGGCTTGCGTCTTATCAGCGAAATACTCAACATTTTCTTCTTTAGGCAAATTTGCCGGGCAAATCGGACGACAAAAGATTCCCGTTGTTTTTACCGCCACATAAAATCGCCCATCAAAACGACTGTCTCGCGCGACTCGCGCCTTGTTACACTGCTCGAAGGTCAGTGAGGTATGGGGGTGAATAAACATAGTGCTTTCCTTGCTCATGCCTTTTGTCATTTATTGTTCATAGGCATCGTTCAATATAGTGTTATTGTAGCTTGCTTAAGCGCCCACAATTAGCCATTTTCGGAACTCAATATTGAGATTTATTGGCATTAGCGCTTTTGTACACTAAAGTTAGATCCAGAACATCACAACAACGTCGGCTAAAGGGAATTGGCATGGACTTACATACTTGCGTAATTGTATTAAGAAACCAAAAGGTTATTACCAGTAAATCCGTAGATCATTCTATTGGAATTATCGAACGAGACTCAGATAACGAGATCTCAGAAATTCAGATTAATGCGACGGATGGACGTAATATTCGAACTTATCACTACAACAATGTAGAGGAGTCATTAGAGAGCTTAATGAACCTCTGACGGTTTTCTTTAACACACCTTTCTCCCTTGTTAAAAGCGAAAGCAATAGAGCACAGTACATGTGCTCTTTTTTGTTTAACAGAAAAAATGTTTATCGAAAATAATGACAGACCTTGATTTAAAACAGACAATAATCTGCAAATAAACACTCGAATATAAAAATCAAGGCATTGATTTAAATAAATAAAAACCAACTATTCAATTTTTTAGAACGAGTTTATCAAAATCCTCCCGTTATTTTTATGTTCGCCTCTACCTAAACTGTTCTCAACAGCACGGGAGCACACGCTTCCCACTCATTGAAAAGAGTCAGAGGACAGAATCATGAAAGCACTATTACAGAAAATTACCACGTCAAACGAAGGTTACAGCGCACTATCACTTCGCGTTCCAATCGGCATTATCTTTATGGCGCACGGCGCACAAAAACTATTTGGCTGGTTTGGTGGCTACGGGCTAGAAGGCACAGGTCAGTGGATGGCATCTATCGGTTTAGGTCCTGGCGTGCTCATGGCGTTACTTGCGGGCAGCGCAGAGTTCTTTGGCGGCTTGTTCATTTTACTTGGTCTGCTAACTCGACCAGCAGCGGTTGCTTTGGCGTTCACGATGGTGGTAGCGATATTCTCTGTCCACTTTGAAAATGGCCTATTCATGGCAAACAACGGTTACGAGTTTGGCTTAGCATTACTGGCAGCAAGCGTTTCTCTGGCGTTCTCTGGCGCAGGTAAAGCAGCGTTAGATAACTTTTTAAACAAAAAGCTCTCTTAAGGAGGCCTTATGATTACGGTAAGACATGCAGCAGACCGAGGTCGAGCAAACTCTGGCTGGCTTGATAGCAAACATACGTTTTCTTTTGGTAGCTACTACGATCCTCAACATATGGGCTTTTCTGAGCTGAGAGTCATTAATGACGATGTAGTCAAGCCTGGCGCGGGTTTTGATACACATGGCCACCGTGATATGGAGATCATCAGCTATGTGTTGGAAGGTGTTATCGCACACAAAGACAGTGAAGGCAACGTCAAAACACTACCTGCAGGTGAATTCCAACTCATGTCGGCAGGGAAAGGGATTTACCACAGTGAGTACAATGCATCGAACCAAGATACGCTGCGGTTTCTACAGATTTGGATTCAACCGAACACATTTGGAACCAAGCCAGGTTATCAGCAAAAAGATTTTGGTCGCAATCCTGGGTTAACGACTATCGCAACTCCAACTGGAGAAAACGGCACGCTACTTATTAAGCAAGATGCGACTTTGCATCAGTTAATTCTTGAGCCAAGTAGCGAACTAAACTTTGAGATTGAGTCGGGCCGAAATCTATTCATCCATCAAGTGACTGGGAGCCTTAGTGTCGACAATACCACTTTGACGGCTGGCGACGGCGCGAAGGTTGAACACCAGAGTAAGGTTGTTTTGCGCAATACATCAAACGAAAGCACAACAGCCCTGTTGTTTGACTTACCATAACTATCGATTCATCGAGATAAAAACAAAGCCGCCTTGATTTCTCAAGGCGGCTTTTTCGTTTTTCTGACTTTTCATTCAACGCTATTCGTCGGAAGTGCCAGAACCAATTTGCTGAAAACTGTAAGCGGTCAGTGGATCGATCTCTTTGACAATTTCTTCCACTTGCTTAATCGCGTCTACAGACGAGCTAGCTTTACGATAGCTCAAATAGATAGGGCGACACCAATCTTCTACTCCAGACACCTTGTGAAGCTGCCCATTAGCGATAAATGGCTCCACGAGAGAGATTGGTAAGTACGCGGCTCCACCCTTCTCTAAAATAAAGTCCAATGCGATACGCGCTGTTGAAGTGCGTAAATATGGAGCCGGAATCTTAGGGTGACGTTCAGAATGCTCTGAGGAGAAACGCGTCCCCCAGTCAACGTACACATATTTGTTTTCGAAAACGGTGTCTAAAGAATCTTTCTCAGTTGATACCAGAACGAGAACAACATCTGCCACTTTTTTACAGTTAAGCTCATCAGCTTTGATCTGATCGAACGCAAATGCCATATCTAACGTGCGCTCTAGCAAGCTACGACTGAGCATCTCACGTCCCATCACTTCTGCCATGAAGCCATAACCACCAAACGAATCTGTGACGACACTTAAACAATTCTGTAAATAAGCGTCCCAAATGTTTGGCGTGCCACCTAACGTTAGTTGCAGCGCTTTGCCATCTTCAAGCGATAATTCTAGCTTCGCTTGTTGCAATGTAGTGACCATTACCTCGGCATAGCTGATTAAGCGCTCACCTGCAGAGGTCAACTTTATGTTATTTCGATCACGAATAAACAATTGCGTATCGAAGTAACTTTCCAATTGTTTGATACGTGCGCTCACAGCGGCTTGGGTAATATAAAGGTTCTCAGCAGCACGTCCGAAGTGACGAACTCTTGCCAGCTCTAAAAATGTTCGAAAGACTTTTACATCCATAAACCATCTCCTGGTTAATATAAAACCAGATTAACAACTAATTAAAATCATGACGACAAAAAAGTTTTGTTTTTCTTTTGTTAGATTTAAGCCTAATTTTCGCCGTAAGTTCACTACATTCATCAATAACGGTTACAGAGGCTGTTGACATGTCTGACACTGAATTCCGTCATGGCAAAAAACGTTTTTACGATAACGTAAAATTCCCACGCGGCTTTGCAAAGTCTGGCGATTTTACTCTTTCAGAAGAGGAAATCCTAACAATTTATGGGGATACAATGCTTGGCTTAGAGTCAGGCGAATTAACACCTGAAAACAGCGAAGAGAAACACTTCATCAAGGTGTTAGAAAACCCGGGCAAAGCAAAAACAAAACTTGAGCGTACGTGGCTAAAGTACACCCAACTTGCTCGTGGTCGCAAGCGCTTCCATACGCTAAATGGTCGTAACAAGCCTGACGCCACAGAAGAATACATTGAAGAGAGTTTGGTTGAAGACGATTAATAACCAATAACCTAATTCTCGCCTTTTTCTAGCAGTAGGCGAAAGCTCGTTTGACTTTACTGAGCGAGCAAGACAAGCTCATTTCTTCTCCTAAAGCCCAAGGGGGCATTCTCCCAAGGGCTTTTTTAATATTTGGGTGATGACCGTTTACTTGGCGAGCGTCGCAATCTTTTTCAGAAAGCTCTCTTTCAAATGCTCTTGGTCATATTCCAAGTGATAGGTGTTGTGGAAGCCAATTTTTAGCTCAACACCATTCCCTCTCAAGAAAACGTTGTACCCATCGTAGTCAGAAAACGCTTCTACACCTTCATACATTTTACCAAATTCGGTTGGCGTACCGTTGTTCATCACACATTCGTAAGCCTGTAGTACTTTGCTCGGATCTAACTCATTTTTCATACCGAATTCCTCACTGGTTTACACATTTCAATTATGGTTAAAGAATGAGCGCCATGCCATATCTAACCCATAATATTTGAAGTTCGTGTGCGATTTCGCACTCTGTAGGTTGTTAAAAAACAAGGTTAAGTGCGAAGGCAGAACTTAATTTAGATCATAAATTTTATCTATTGATTCGTCAGTTTCATAATGCAATTTCTTTGTAAAAAATCGTCTTATAAAAGCATTTAGATATAAAAATCGTCGACAAAACCAACATTGGTTAAAGAAAAAGCAAAATTTTGACCTAAAACAATAGCAGTTCGCCATTACTTATTTTATAATGCGAATTAATGTTTCAGTACATCGTCAATTCCAATAACTAGGGGCACAAAATGAGACTTATCCCGTTAACTCGAGCAGCACAAGTAGGTAAGTGGGCAGCTGCGCATATCGCTAAGCGTATCAACGACTTTAAACCTACTGCTGAGCGTCCATTCGTTCTGGGTCTACCAACTGGTGGCACTCCTCTAGCAACCTACAAAGCCCTAATCGAGCTTTACCAAGCCGGCGAAGTCAGCTTCAAAAACGTCGTGACTTTTAACATGGATGAGTACATTGGCATCCCTGCGGATCACCCAGAATCTTACCGCTCGTTCATGTACAACAACTTCTTTAATCACATTGATATTCAAGAAGAAAATATCAACCTACTGAACGGTAACACAGACGATCACGACGCAGAATGTAAGCGTTACGAAGACAAAATTAAGTCTTACGGCAAGATCAACCTGTTCATGGGCGGCGTGGGTAACGACGGTCACATCGCGTTCAACGAGCCAGCGTCATCTCTTTCTTCTCGTACTCGCATCAAGACCCTCACTGAAGACACTCGCATTGCGAACTCTCGCTTCTTTGACGGCGATATCAACCAAGTGCCTAAATACGCGCTGACTATCGGTGTTGGTACGCTTCTAGACTCAGAAGAAGTGATGATCTTGGTCACTGGCCATAACAAAGCTCAGGCACTTGAAGCAGCCGTGGAAGGTTGTGTAAACCACCTATGGACAGTTTCTGCTCTTCAACTTCACCCTAAAGCAGTGATCGTATGCGACGAACCAGCTCAACAAGAACTGAAAGTGAAGACAGTGAAGTACTTCTCTGAGCTAGAAGCAGAAAACATCAAAGGCTTTTAACCCATAGGATGGCAGCCTAGAAACACACTAAAAATACAAAACCCGTGTTGAACACGGGTTTTTTCTTATCTGAACAGCGGGCTTAAGTCGTCAATAAGCTTTAATACCAAACTGACGAAGACGCTTAGGAAGCACTTCATCCAACTTGTCTAGTTCACTCGGTTCGACTTCGATAAGATTGAAATGATGCTGCTCATAAACAGTACGAATGGTCTCACGGTCGGCCTGAGCCATCTCCCCATCGTCACTTCCCCAAAATTGCAAATAGACTTTGCCACCTGGCAAGTAAAAATCGCTAGTGACATCTTGGTCAATCGGCAACTGACGCTCATAAGCGTGCACAACACCAGCCAAGTACAGCCAGTTGTCGATGAGCAACTCCCCCTTAGAGCGTACGTAATGCCCATCTAATGTTCGGTGCTTGGCTTCAAATTTTTGGCGAAAGCTTGAGTACGATTTATCCGTAGAATGTGACTCCGCGTCTTGCCCTAAAAACTCAATGACAGACTGCTTAAGACGCTTGTTACGCAGCACCACATCGTGCCATACGACAAAGGTATTTTGTGTTTCTTTATCGGTTCTTTGCTGTCCACCAGCGCGCACACCAGCTTCAGTGACACTCCATCCCTCTTCGGATTTGGTCAACCAACCCAGTTCACTCAAAAGCTGATTCATGCGCTTCGCATTCAATTTCAGCTTTTCACCCAGTTGTGTCGCGCTCAATGTTTTTCCTAAGCTGGGAGTCAGCTCAATATGTAAGTTGGTCGGCCAGACGATGAACTGGCCAAATTTAGGGTGATCCACATACTCACCGCCAAACTTTGCCCCTTCTTCGGTCAAAATCCACTTTTCATCTTGGCGAACGATGTAGCCTGCACGTTTGAGATCGGCAAACAGCAGCTTAGCTTCTACCTTGCGCATTTTCGCTAATGCCGACGTCGATATTTTTTCAGACATGTGGGTACCTCATGCTGCTGCAAAATTGAACACTATGTCGTCATAGTAACGCATTGATTTCACGGCTTGAAGTCAGGCAAACAAGATTTCGTGTTACAAATAGCAAAGCCAGCGTATAGGTGCTGGCTTTGTTATTTCGGTAAAAAAGCGAATGTTATTTAATAAAAGCGATGCATCCTTGCAAAATCACTAAATTCACAATGTCGATGAAGAATGCACCGACAATTGGAACCACCATAAATGCTTGTGGTGATGGACCATATCGACTCACGATGGAGCCCATATTCATGACCGCAGTCGGTGTAGCACCTAACCCAAAACCGCAGTGTCCGCTAGCGATCACCACCGCATCGTAGTTGCCTCCCATCATGCGGAATGTTACGTAGTAAGTGAACATCGCCAACACTGCCGACTGAATAGCAAGAATAATAAGGAATGGGATCGCAAGATCGAAAATATTCCACAATTTCAAACTCATCAAGGCCATGGCAAGAAATAGAGATAGTGCAACCGTGCCAAGAATATCAACGGTTTCTAAATCAACCTTGCGCGCCTTCGTCACTTCCATGATGTTAGTGATAACAACACCAATAAACAGCGCATAAACAAAATCGGGAATCATTAACCACTTGATGTCAAAACTGCTTACCCAGCTCTCGAGATACTTCGCGCCTGTCACGCAAAGTAGAATGATGGACAAGCTTTCAACGACTCTTTTCGCTGTGACACGATCTTCCTCATGTTCGTTGTACGTCACCAGTTCAGGGAAACTCTGATGACTTTGATTGGTGCGTCCGTATTCCGATTCCAAGTTGTGTTTGTTTAGTAGCTTTTGTGCAACAGGGCTGCCAATAATCCCGCCCATCACCAAGCCAAATGTAGCAGAAGCCATTGCCACCTCTAGAACATTATGCAAACCATACATTTCTTGAAAAGTTTGCGACCACGCAGCTCCCGTTCCATGTCCGCCAGAAAGCGTAATGGATCCGGCGATCAACCCCATGAGTGGATCTAACCCCAACGCTGTTGCTAAGGACACGCCGACCGCATTTTGGATAAGAATGTAGACCGATGCCACAACTAGGAAGATGAAAACCTTCGCACCGCCTTTAATCAGTTGGGTGTAATTTGCCGCTAAGCCAACGGTTGCAAAAAACATCAGCATAAAGACGTTTTGCAGTGGTAAATCAAAGGAAACATCCACACCGTTTAAGTGCATCGTCGTGATGACGCAAGCGACCACTAGACCACCAACAATTGGCTCTGGAATATTAAATTTTTTTAAGGTTGGTAACTTGGTATTGATGAACTGCCCTAAAAACAACACGCAAATTGCGACGAGGAACGACTCCTGTGGGCCGATAGATATTACCTGATTCATGAGACCTCTTTACTCTACTCTTTCTCATTCATTGAGCACGCGCTCAACGTGAGATAGGTGCCTAAGCCAGTCAGATTGCCTCTCGAAACTTTTGTTTTCTAGGCCTCTTTGACCATTGATTCTCATCAAGTAAGAAATAGGCAGACCTAAAATTATGCTAATTATCATTCAGTGAGAATATTCATTTAGAACAGGCGATAAGTGTATTGATGGGAAGAGAAAAACAACACTTCTCAACTTATGAGAAGCAATTAATTTCCATATAAAACAAAACCTCAAAACAACGACCACATAGGTGGATATTTAGAGCGAATAAGACAGGCGGATACACTAGGTTTTAAATTATTACTTTCTCTCTAACGCACTAGGTGTTATACATATATATAACACCATCTCAACCAAGAGATTCACTCATGACTAATTGGCATGATCGCCAACCGATATTTCGACAGTTGGCAGACCAGATCACGCAGCAAATACTGCAAGGTGTCTGGCAAGAAGGCGATGCTCTGCCCTCCGTCCGTAGCATCTCTGCAGATATGAAAATTAACCACCTCACCGTTATGAAAGGCTATCAATTGCTTGTTGATGACGGGCTAGTGGAGAAAAAACGCGGTCAAGGTATGTTTGTCGCTTCAGGAGCAAAGCTCAAATTACTCGCAGACGAGAAGGCACGTTTTCTTCAGCAACAAATTCCGCAGATAGCCGACACAATACAGCGTCTGGATATGTCACTCGACGAATTCATTCAACAACTAAAACCACACTTGAAAGGTGACCAATGAGCGCATTAGTCAGTGTAAACAACGTCTCCAAGCAATATCAGCAACAAGGAGAAGCACTGCATGAAGTGAGTTTCGACCTACATGCAGGACAAGTACTTGGCTTACTCGGCCATAATGGCGCAGGTAAATCAACGCTTATTAATGCCCTACTCGGTGCACATGAATATCAGGGCACTATTCGTATCAAC
Source organism: Vibrio sp. Vb1127 (assembly GCF_033338735.1). Lineage (NCBI taxonomy): Bacteria > Pseudomonadati > Pseudomonadota > Gammaproteobacteria > Vibrionales > Vibrionaceae > Vibrio > Vibrio sp. Vb1127. The sequence goes on from NZ_JAWOTF010000006.1 coordinate 78,795, forward strand.
GGATTTGAACCTATTATGCAACGCGACAAGATAATGCAGAGCTTATCCTACATCTCGGATGTCAACGTTCTGCCAGATTGGATGACCGTTGCTCAACTGCTTAACTATACCGAGGGCGTGCATCCAGGGTTCAATCGCGCCCAAGCAGATACGCTACTTCGTCAAACGGACATCAAACCTCGTGCGCGCATCAAATCTTTATCCAAAGGGATGAAGGTGCAATTACACCTCGCGATTGTGATCGCGACCAACACCCAAATCCTCATATTGGATGAACCGACACTCGGGTTAGATCTCGTGTATCGCGAGACGTTTTATCGTCACTTATTGGAATGGTTTCACGACGGCGAGCGCGTGTTGATCATCGCCAGTCATGAAGTATCAGAGATTGAGCACTTGCTGACAGATGTTCTGATTCTTAAGCATGGTCGCCCCGTTCTGCAAACCTCGATGGACAGTATCAGTGAAGACTATTTCATTCTTGAAGCCAACGACGAGCACCGCACACAAATTGAAGCGATGAACCCACTCTCGTCACAAAAAGGCCTCGGTTCAACGAAATGGTTACTCAAAGCCCAGTATGCCCAACAAGCAGAAACAATGGGTTCCATCCATGGGGTGAAGTTAGCGGATCTATTTTTAGCATTGCAGAAGGAGGCAGCGTAATGCGTTCAGTTGTCGCGATGTTGCAAAAAGAGTGGTTAGAAAACCCTCTTGTTTTACGTATTCCACTGTTTGTGTTGGCGTGTGGAGTTATTCTCTTTGTGAGTTTAATGAGTAACGATACTCTACAACACAATATGTTTTTCCAAATGAGCTTTGGTGGCGATGTCAGTGACATTCACAGAGAGCTTGGTGATGACGTCAATATGTTGATTACCGGAGGAGCAGGGCTGCTGTCTATCTTGTTAGCCGTTCAGTACTTCCCAAGAACGCTACGCAAAGAACGGGCGGAAGGCAGCATTATGTTTTGGCGCAGTATGCCTGTCAGTGACATAAAAACCCATTTAGTGAAGCTAGGGTTTGGCTTATTGGTGATTCCGCTCGTCTGCTCGGTGCTCGTACTCGCTGCAAATTTAATGTTGTGGTTGCTGAACATCTCTACTGATCACCAATTGGCTTTATTGTACCGCCAAGCCTCGTTAGGTTACGTGCTGCTGCATTGGGGAGAGTTTTTAATCAGAATGTTGTTCGCCGGTATTCTGCTGTTACCGCTGGCATTAACTGCGATGGCTATTTCACAAAAAGTGAACTCACCACTGGTCATTTTGTTTATCGCCATTTATGCGCTACGTTGGATGCCTATCGCACTTTTTGGTTACTACGGGCTAGATCACTTTTTCTCCGAAGTGCTTTACCTTCCGCTGCACGCCATTATTACACCAAACCCATTCAATACCATTCCTCAAGCGGGTTGGTTAAACGTTGGCATTTACGCCTTCATTGGTATTCTTGGTTGGACAGCTAGCCTCAAGTTCAGCCGAACCATTCAATAATCCGTCGTCCGATAAACGGCCAAAATCGAGCCATAAAAAAACGGTCACAACCTGTGTTGTGACCGTTTTTATTTCGCCTCTAGGAGCTCATCCACTTAACTTTAACCAAGGAATGAAATGTAGCCTTGCAAGATAATTAAGTTGACGATGTCGATAAAGAAAGCGCCCACAATTGGCACCACCATAAATGCTTGTGGCGACGGGCCAAATCGGTTAACGATTGAACCCATGTTCATTACGGCTGTTGGGGTTGCACCCAAGCCAAAACCGCAGTGCCCCCCTGCAATAACCGCAGCATCGTAGTTGCTTCCCATCACTTTGAACGTAACATAGTACGTAAAGATAGCTAAGACGACAGACTGCACAGCTAAAATAACCAAGAATGGAATCGCTAGATCGAAGATATTCCATAACTTCAAGCTCATCAGAGCCATCGCTAGGAACAGAGATAGCGATACCGTACCTAACATATCGACCGTTTCGGCATCTAACTTACGAATCTTGGTCACTTCCAAGAAATTCGTAATGATCACACCAATGAATAGCGCATATACGAAGTCTGGAATCATCAGCCATGAGATTTCATACGTGCTTACCCATTGCTCGACATACTTGGCCCCAGTAACACAGATCAGTAGGAAGAAGAGTTTCTCCACCACTTTTTTCGCCGTTACTTTATCTTCTTCGTATTCATTGTAAGTCACCAACTCCGGGAATTTCTCGTGAGTTTTGGCATCTCGACCACCACGACCATACTCAGACTCTATGCTGTTCTTTTCGACCAGGCGCTGCGCTACAGGACTACCAATGATACCGCCGATGATCAAACCAAAAGTCGCTGATGCCATTGCAATTTCTAAGACGTTATCCAATCCATACACGTCTTGAAAGGTTTGTGACCACGCAGCACCTGTACCATGACCACCTGACAGAGTAATCGAGCCAGCAATTAACCCCATCAAAGGATCTAAACCGAGCGCCGCCGCAAGTGAAACGCCAACGCCGTTTTGTATGATGATGTAAAACGATGCGACAGCTAAGAAGATAAAAACCTTCGCACCTCCTTTCATCAACTGAGTGTAATTTGCGGCCAAACCAACTGTCGCAAAAAACATTAACATAAACGTATTTTGTAATGGCAAGTCGAACTCTAAATCGATGCCGTTGAAATGAAGAGCAGTAATCATGCAGGCCACAATAAGACCACCTACAATCGGCTCAGGTATGTTGAATTTCTTTAAAATCGGTAGCTTAGCATTAATAAAATGCCCCAGGAAAAGCACACTGATTGCGACCAAGAAGGACTCCAGTGCACCTACAGATATTAAATGATTCATATCGCCTCTTATTATTGTTCTCTTCATTCTCCGTAATGAATGAGTGTTAGTTTAACCTTCGTTCAATAGCAAATTTTCTCGCTTTATTGTTTCGAAAATACTCAAAAAGTTGGTGTAGATGCGCCTTAGGCTAGTTTAAGGGGCGCTCCTTAAGCGATGTGTCAGTTTTTACGCTGTTAGCAAGCCCTTAAATGTGAAAGGAGCTGATACAGCTCCTTCAAATGGCCCCTCGCAATACCTGTGCGTTATCGCTTGGGGTGTCGTGTTGTGAGTAAATTCTGGGTGACACTTTCTGAACCACTTCGGGCTCCCTTACTTAAACAGAATGTGTCAATTACTATCAAACAAAGTTCCTTCCCGTTGTAACCGCTAAACGCCGAGAGCGCGTTCAAAACAATTGGGTTTGCCTGTTCCTGTCGTAGCTTTTCAACTCTGGCTCATGGTGTATAAACGAGCCGAATCCAAGGAAACTCTCAGGCTGCAACAAACGTTTTCGTTACAACGGAGCAGGATTATAACATATCGCTGATAATTTTCTTCAATTCAGTGACATTCACCAACCCCATGGTTAAACCTTGCAATGATTAACTGCCTATTATCATTTTCACAGATAAAGATCGAAGCACAGTTACTCAGTAAGCTTCTTAGAATACGATGCATAGCTAATAACTTCACCGCCGTTCTTATCCAAGAGGTCTTGATAAACGCCCTAGAGAACCAAGCAGCCGAAATATGCGATGTTATCATGATTGCTTTTCGAGACCGACGTCCCGACTTTGGCTAATGAGTACAACCCCAACTATGCATCAGACAAAAACATGTATAATTTTTTATACAAGTTATTCAATAACAAGAGTCCCACATGAACATTCATTCGCTTTGCCCTGCGCTATTACTCAGCATAGCCTCATCAGCTACAGCAGCTGAAAACATTCGTATTCAATATTCTCCCGTAGAGACAACTCATGAAAAAATAGCCCAACAATCTATTCAAAGCAGCGATGTAAACACCATCTTTGCTGAGCTATCTCAGGCCTACTTTCCATTTGATAAAGCTCTCACGCTGGTTTACGGCGGAGAAGATGGTCCAATGTATGATCCTGATACACACACAATATACGTTCCTTACACTTTTTATTTGGAGTCGCTCAATTACTTCTCCAATAATCAGTATGAAGAACGCTTCGGAAAATCCCCAAAAACAGGGGCGCTAGATACGTTATTGCACACTTTACTTCATGAAGCTGGACATGCTTACATCGAAGATCAAAGCATCCCTGTTCTCGGAAAAGAAGAAGATGCGGTCGATAATTTTGCCACTATTTTAATGATTGACTTCCTAGAAGATGGCGCAGATATGGCCATTAGCGCCGCCGACATGTTCGCATTCGAATCCGACGACAGACCGGACTACTACGATTTTGGCGAGTACATTGACGAACACAGCTTTGATTTGCAGCGTTACTTTTCAACGTTATGTTTGGTGTACGGTAGTGATCCGGAGCAATACAAAGCCTTACTCGATGAAGTAGAAAAAGACTACCTGCGTGATCGCAAAGAGTTCTGCCAATTCAATTACGGCAACATTCGCGACAATTGGCTGCATTACTTGCAAAACAATGAACCAAAAGAAAATTCGCCACGTAAAAGCGATTAGAAAATCTCAAACAAGAAGACCGCAATGACAAAACTCACCATATTTTATGACGGAACCTGCCCGCTTTGTGCCAAAGAGATGAAGGCGCTAAAACAACGCGATGCCAAGCAGCACATCAAAACCGTCGATATCTATAGTGATGCATTCGCAGATTATCCTCAGATCGCTCCTGAACAAGCCAACACCATTTTGCACGCCCTCAACGAAAAGGGGGAGCTTCTGCTTGGGTTGGACGTGACTCATCGTGCGTGGCAATTAGTTGGTCGCGGTTGGCTCTACGCTCCACTGCGTTGGCGCCTCGTTAAACCTATTGCTGACTGGCTTTACCTCAAATTCGCAAAGAATAGGTATCGCGTCTCATATTGGTTAACAGGGACTTCTCGTTGCAATAGTGGGTCTTGTTCACGTTAATTGTGATCCCGCTTAAAAATGCTACGACCTTCGTCTAGATTTACAAATTTCCAGTACTTCTGATTGAGTAACTCGGTTAATCTCTAAGCATTACAACAATAAGTATTAACACTTTTATCAGGTAAGCTTATTCAGCTTGTCACTTGTAACGCTGCGCCGAGAGAAGGACGTCTCTATGAATCTGACGATCAGAAAACGACTATATATCCTTTCAATAATTCCAATTCTAACTATGGCAATAGGCATGATGTGGTTCACCTACCTACAAACCACTGCCTACAACGAGCACGAGATTGAGCAAACTCGAAGTCGAATGATGGAGATGAAAAAAGCCGAACTCAAAAGTTACGTGCAAATGGCGCGTTCCGCTGTCGAGCCACTACTCGCACAAAATGCCCCACTGGAAGAGGCTCTGCCTATCTTGAAACAACTAGAGTTTGGTCAATCCGGCTACATCTTTGGTTATGATTCAAAAGGCGTTCGCGTCGTGGTGGGTAAAAACACCAAAGGCATCGGGGAAAACTTCTATAACTTGCAGGACAAGAAAGGCAATTACCTGATTCAGGATTTGCTAAAAAATGCCAAAACTGGTGAGTTCACGACTTATTACTTCCCGAAACTCGGTCAGAGTGAAGCACTACCGAAACTGAGCTACTCAGTCTTTATTCCTGAATGGGACTTGATGTTGGGAACGGGTTTCTACACGGACGATATCGACGCCATTGTGGCAGACATGGAAAAAGCCGCACACGAAGATCTCAACACCACACTAACTGCGATAGCCCTGTTTTGTGCCTCGATTACAGCGATAGTTGCAGTCTTTGCCGTGTTTGTTAACCGCAGCATCATGAAGCCTATTGAGCAGTTTGATGCTTCAATTCACTCTTTCGCGCAAGGCGATGCAGATTTAACCGCGCGCATGGAAGAACCGAGCGTGCCGGAGTTCACCCAACTTAGCCGTAACTTCAATATCTTCGTTGAAAGCCTGCAAGGCATCATTAAGAGCGTTAGCCACGTAGGACAAGAAGTGGTTTCAGAGACCAACGAGATGTCACAGCGTGCATCGCAAGTGGATGAATTAGCTTCTGGTCAACGTGAAGAGACCGAACAAGTCGCTGCGGCAATGACCGAGATGACAGCAACGGCGCACGAGATTTCAAACAACGCTAACCAAGCAGCGCAATCAGCCAGAGACGCCGATGAAAACTCACAACAAGCAAAACACATTGTTGATTCAGCAGCGAACTCTGTCGAAGCACTCGCGCTAGAGGTGTCGGAAGCCAGCACGGTGATTTCTCGTTTAGAGAGCGACGTAAAAAACATTTCTTCTTCTCTGGAAGTGATTCAGGATATAGCCGAGCAAACTAACCTATTGGCACTGAACGCAGCCATTGAAGCAGCCCGTGCAGGCGAACAAGGTCGCGGCTTCGCAGTCGTTGCCGATGAGGTTCGTAAACTGGCGAGTCGCACTCAAGACAGCACAGGCGAAATTCACCAAATGATTGAGCAATTGAAGTCTGGCTCGGATGCGGCAGTGAAAGCCATGGGCTCAAGCCAAGCGCGTGGTGAAGCAACGGTTGAGGAAGCACGAGCAGCCTCTGCCGCACTGCAAGAAATCCAAGCCGCAATTGCTAACATCATGGACATGAACACGCTTATCGCAACGGCAACTGAAGAGCAAAGCCAAGTTGGGCAAGAGATTTCACAACGTATTGAAGTGATCTCTCAACAAAGCAGCCAATCGGCGCACCTTGCGAATCAAAACCGCGCAGGTAGTGGCAACCTAAACCACAAAGCTAACGAGCTGTACGACTTGGTCGGTCGCTTTACGGTTTAACGCTTTCCTCACCCACTCACCATTCAAACAGCGACGCCAAAACGTCGCTGTTTTTATTTCTGCTATCCTCATACGACTTAGCTATAATGCCGCAAACTAAGCACCCACAAGGGCAAAACCAGATGATTATTATGACCACCAATTTCGGTGACATCGAGATTGAACTGAACCTAGAACGAGCACCAGTTAGCTCAAAGAACTTCAAAAAATACTGTGAAGATGGCTTCTACAACGGCACCATTTTCCACCGCGTTATCGACGGCTTTATGATCCAAGGTGGCGGTCACACCGAAGACATGGCAGAAAAGCCAACACGCGCCCCTATCGCGAACGAAGCAAACCGTGGTCTAAAGAACCTTGTTGGCACTATCGCAATGGCGCGTACCGATGCACCGCACTCTGCAACGGCACAGTTCTTCATTAACTTGGAAGACAATGATTTCCTAGACCACACCGCTACTACCAACCTAGGCTGGGGCTACGCCGTGTTTGGTAAAGTGACCGCGGGTATGGATGTCGTAAACCGCATCGCGAAAGTGAAAACGACCTCTAAACTTGGTCACGATGATGTGCCATGCGATCCAATCACTATTGAGAAAGTGACAGTCAGCGAATAAGCCCATTCGCCTCTTCGGAGAAACCGTCGCTATAAAACGAAGAAAGCGCCTAACGTCTGATGACTTAGGCGCTTTTTGTTTTTATGACTCAGCCGATTAGTTTGGCTTGTGCCAGAGTTATTGATAGAAAAGCTCGGCTTTTGCTCCGACTAAATCAAGCTCGGAGCCTTGAAAATCAGCCAGATATTCAACAACAAGGTTGTACCCAACCCAATACCCCATGTATTTCGGCCAGCGGCTTTCATCGCTGCCAAGAAAGTAAGCATCGAAGTTGTAATCTAGGCTGGTCAGCTTGTCTTTCATCTCAGCGTAGAAAGGGCGCCAATCTTGATCTTTGATTTGCTCAAACAAACTCGGAGTGACGCCGCCATTCACCTTACGTTCGAAGTGACAAGCTAACCCTTCCATAATTAGTACATCACCAAGTGCAACGCCACTTTCTCCCGCTCGCATACGGAACAGGTGATGCAACTCATGCGCTAACACCGCAGCTAGTTCTTTCTCAATAACGTTTTTAATATCAGTACGTTGAGTATCAAGCAGAATCTCTACACGATAGGCACTTAAGCAATAGCCACCAATCCCCGTCTGCGGTACGTCATTGCGATCAAACGGGCTAATGGTGAGGTCAATGTTACTCAAATCAAAGTAACTAGAAAGTTGTGAGCTCAGATCATCAAGTTTCTGATGCAAATACTCAGAGATTGGAGACAGTTCTCCCGTCGCATTTAACAGGGTTACGCGATAACTCATTTATCTTCCTTGATAATGTGGGTTAAGAGCAGCGAGTTTACAGTGTAAAGAGTGAGCAGTTCTAGCGATTACATCCCTTTGAACAAACTTTGAGATGCGCGACTCACCGGAAGCTTAGTTTCTCCAACGTGAACAAACATTCTTCCAGCAAAGTCTTTGTTTACTTTGCTAATTTTGCACACTTGCACAACGCTTGAACGGTGTACTTGCCAGAACTGTTCTGGGTTAAGCTGCCCTATCAACTCTTTCAACGATGTGCGAATCAAATACTCCTGCACTTTGCCTTGTCCTTGTTGGGCATACACAGAAACGTATTTTTCTTCCGCTTTGAAATACAACACATCAGACGTGGCGATCAGATGAATGTCTTCCCCTTGCGTCGCTTTGATCCACTGAAGATATTGCGGCGTTTGTGGCGCGGATAATTGCTGCAACTGCTCTAACAGGCTGCTCATCTGCACATTACTGCTTTCTTGCTCTCGCTTAGCAAGGCGTGCTTTCACTCTTTCACACGTCGTCAGGAGGCGCTCATCCGAGATAGGCTTGAGCAAATAATCGGCGGCATTTTGCTCAAAAGCTTTGATGGCGTAATCATCGTACGCTGTGACAAACACAATCAAAGGTGGATTGGCGAGTTGATTGAGTTTTTGCGCTAATGTCATACCATCCAAAACTGGCATACGAATATCGAGAAACGCAATATCAGGTTGACTTTGCTCAATGGCTTGCAACGCTTGTTCACCATCGGCGACTTTGGCTATCACCTCTAGCTCTGGCCACACTTCAGCTAGGCTTTTATCAAGATGACGCCTCAATAACGGTTCATCATCAGCAATAATGGCAGTAAACCCTGTATTCATTCCTTTCTTCCTTGATTACGATTCCATTGGCCAGCGCAAGCGAACACAAACGCCACCCTGAGCAGACTCACTGATAGAAACCTCTCCTTGACCTGCGAACAAAGCTTCAACTCGCTGCTTGAGATTACTTAGACCCACGCCAGACCCCATGTGCCCACTCACGTGATTCAAGCCAACACCTGTGTCTCTGACTTCAATCTTCAAGTTCTGTTGTTCGCGCTTAATGAGTAAGCTGACTTCGCCACCTTCTCGCTTCGGTTCAATACCATGGATGATGGCGTTTTCGATTAAAGGTTGGAGCATCATCGGCGGTAACTCGGTTCTGCCTAGTCCCTCTTCAACCTCAATCTTGTAGCTGAGTCGGTCACCCAAACGGGTTTGTTGGATGCTTAAGTAAGCCTCAAGTAACGCCGTTTCATTGTCTATGGTGGTGTGTTCTTCGCGTGAGCTTTTTAGCGTTGCTCGCAGCAGCGCGGTCAACTGTTCTAGCATCAGCTTGGCTTTATCGACATCTTGCGACATGAGCGCGCTGATATTCGCCAAGGTATTGAATAGAAAATGCGGTTCAATCTGGCTTTGCATCTGCTTAAGCTGACTCAGCAAGAGCGCACGATCTTGCTCTGCTTTCTCGCGCTTGATGGCTTCCAACTCTCGTTGAGCAACCGCCTCTTTCTCACGCGAGTAAAAATAGAAATAACACATACCGCTAAACAGTAATCCCATTAAGCCAACAGGGATCATATCGGAGATACCAAAATACTCTCCGAGCCAAAATTGCGCATTAATCACCCCAAACAATAAACAGGCAACAAGCGAACACACCACTTCTATCATACGTGGGATGGTTGGAAATAAACGGTCAATCAACCATGAGAAGAAGATAGCCGAATAGCCAAATCCAAAGCTAACCGCCACATGAATGTAAAATGGACCGCCCCAAACCGAGAGCGTCATTGCTGCGATAAAGAGACAAAATGCCGTGGTCACTAATAAGCTACGCGGCCATCCACTTTTCACCACTGATTTTGCTGAACACATTTAGAATTTCCCTTTGATGTTAAATACAATCATATGCTTATCATTGATTTGTGCGTAAGCAGATTGGTCGTCTCCGGTTAAAAAGCGTGCGGCAACTTCCACTTCTACACTTTGATCGCCGGTATCAATCCATTGGTAGTTAAGCCACTGCGTGACGATCACACCACCATCTTGTGGCGACAGCATCACATCCAACGTAGGGGTTACATCACTTAACCAGCCCATATCCGCTTTGCCGTTCCATGCAGCCCATGCTTCCAAATCCCAACTCCAGTGCAGCATTAGGCTATGCTGAACGATATTGGCATGCTGAAACCCTTGGGCGTAGCTTGTCGCAAGTAGAGCGCTGCTAGCCAATAGAGAGTTGTTAGGATCAGGGATCTGAGAGAGTAATTCGCCGCGCTCTATTGCTTGCTGCCATTCGCTTTTCGACCATGCTCGGCTGTCGTACCAATATTCAGCAATCACGTTGTGTCCAGCTTGGTTTGCCCAGTTCAATCCAATTAAGGCTTGGAATGCACTGCCCTGCTCCTCAACTGAAACGGGTCGGTAAAGATCATCCTGCTGAAACTGATAGCCAACACTTTGCTTTTGCCACAGCATGGAACCGTGCATGGCGATGGATTCATCCCACACCGCAATGGCACTGGCTCCGAGTAAACCTCGGCGCACATCATCGTAATAACCAATAAGTTGATACTCGGTATCACCCACCAGCGCATAACGACGAATACCAACACCTTGCTGCTCTGCGGCTTGATCAAGTGCACTTTGATCTTGTTGCCCCCAGCTTGAATCCGTCGCAATAACTGTCCACTCGCCGGCCATATCGTAGTGTGAAAGTGAAAACACGCCCGCCCCCTCTTCTGCGACTAAGCCAACCGGGTTTTGTCGATAAGGCTTAAACAGGTCCAAAGGTCGGTAGCCATAACCCACGCCCCAATCCACGCGCAACTTACCCAAACTCACATCAAGTGTAGTGTCACCGACTTGCCACTCTCCTAGCCAAGCAAGCTCTCGAATCAGTAGTTGGTTATCAGCTTCACTCAACCACTCACTCTCTCCTTGTTGGTTGAGGTACAACCCTTGGCTGTACAGAGCAAACAAGCCACTAAAGTTTTGATAATTCACCTGCACATCCAACAGTGCATTCAGTGAATCACGAGAACTGCCCTGCGCCTGCATAAATGCGCTGTCACGCTGCTTGGCAGTTTCGTAACTGACAGCCCAATCCCACTCAAAACTCAGCTCATCATTGGCAAAAACTGGGGCTGCTGCGCCCACACACAACGACGCAGCAATCAACAAACTGGTGCTTTTGTTAAGGTTAGGCTGGCGCGGTTTCATGTGACTTCCTTGCTCGTTTTCATGCTTCTATTTGCAAAGCTCCGGCTAAAGCTGAGTCGTATTGGCTTTAGGCAAATAACTTGGGTTGTAGAACTTGTTATCCAGCTGCCAAGGCACGATTTCTTGGTACTCGATAACGGTCTTTTTGCTCGGCTGAATGCTATCAAGCAAGGTCATCTCACTGACGTAGTCTTCACCGTTGTCAGTTGCACGCCCATATTGCGCTTGCTTGGCGAGTTTGCCAGAGCGCAAGTAGAGATCGGCTTTGATTGGAAATGCATCTTGCTCAGACAACCATAAGTCGATCTTCTGATAACTCGCCCCTTTGGTTTTCGCGGTTAAAGCAAGATGATAAGCCGCGACACTCTCTCCGTTCACCGAGACAGTTTCTGTCGCTTTCCATTCACCTTGATAATCTTGGCTCCACGTCAGGGTTGAGATGTCGCCGATAGACGCTTCACCAAGCAGCTTTTGCATTGGCGTAATGCGAATCGGACGGCGGCTCTTTGGCATTTGCAGCCAGTAGTTGTCGCCCATCATCAGCATCTTTTGCCCGGCTTCAACCGCTGATTTGAACACCACCAGCGATTCACGATTTGGACGCGTGTACACGTGGTAAAGGCGGGTTTTATCTAACTCTTGGTCTTGATATAAGCGCACCAGTGACACTACTTTGGAGGAATCATCTTGCAAGCGGTAGCTGTCCGCTTTTTCAATCAATTGCGCAACTTGCTGTGCATCTAGCGCTGTTTCATTCGCACTGGCATTGATGCTTGCAACGCCAGTTACCGTCAGCAATGCAATTGGTAATAGTGATTTGAAATTAAACATAAATCAGTGCCTCCGTAATTGGCTTGTTCACCCCTTTGCGTGCCGAGAAAAACGCCGCAACCAAACAGATCATCAATACTGCGAATCCTGCGACAGCCACCAGCTCCCAAGAGAAGTAAATCGTTAATGGGTAACCTTCTGTGCGTCCTGGCGGTGGCGGCATTTGCACATCCACGACCATCAGTAAGACGGTAACTAACCCAGTAAACAAAGCGCCAATTAAGCTGCCAATAACCGCAAGCAACCCTGCTTCGCGCAAAAACCCAGCAATGATTTCGCGAGGGTAGCTACCAAGTGCTGACAAGGTGCCGATTTCACGAGTACGCTCGGTGACCGACATGGTCATGGTGTTGAACAGGGCGACAAAGACCACCAGCGCCATCACTGCCCCCATAATGCCGAAGATACGGTCGTACAAATCTTTCACTTTGAGATAGAAGAACGCGCGCTCTTGCCAAGGCGTAATCTCAATATCTTGATCACCAAAGTTCTGTTTTTGCTTACTCAGAACCGAAGCCACTTGTTGCTCGACTTGGTTAGTTAAACTGGTGTCGAACAGGAAGACAGATAACGCACTGACTTTGTCTGAACCGAGCAGCGATTGCGCACTGTTGATGTGTACGTAAAGCTGGCGTTTATCAAGCTCGGGCACGCCTGTTGAGTAGATGCCTCGTACTTTGAAGTCATACGCATTCAATGCGCCATCGGTAGTGGTCGCCAGCAAGGTAATCCAATCGCCAACGTGCACGCTTAGGTTGTTCGCCAAATCAACGCCGAGCATCACCTCTGGCTCTGCAGGGTCATAACGCGATGCATGAATGTTGGACAGCGTTTGCCCTTCGCGCAGATCCAAAAACGGTCCTTTCATATCGAATTCGCGTTCGTTAACACCAATGCCGATAAAGATCGATGACTTGTTGCCGTTGGAAATCAAACCGCTGAACTCAACTCGAGGCTGCACACCTCGCACTTCATTCAAGCCAATCAATTGCTTGGTGATGTCGTCAGCATGAGTTAACCCGTTACTCAGTGGCATTTCTTCTTCTTTAGCGAAGTAACCCGGCGTGGTTAACGTCAGATGCCCCGTGTCACGAGCTGTCGACTCTTTCAAACTGTCGTAGGTGTACAGACCAAAACCGCCCGCACTGGTTAAGGCAAACACGGCAATGGCGATGATCAGCATCGACAACAAACTGCGGCGGCGATTGCGTTGCAGGTTCAACCAAGCAAGGCGAACGGAAACTGGAATTAGCTTGCCCATGATACCTCCTCCACACTTGCGTGCGTTTGGGTAATTTTGCCATCCACCAACTCAATGGTGCGGTCACAACGGGATGCCATGCGAGGGTCGTGAGTGGCGACGATAAAAGTAGTACCAAGCTCGTGTCCGAGCCCTTTCATAATATCGATGACCTTGTTGGCAGTTTGGCTATCAAGACTTGCGGTTGGCTCATCAGCAATCACCAACGCCGGTTTGTGCACTAAAGCGCGCGCAATTGCCACTCGCTGCTGCTGACCGCCTGATAGGTTGTCTGGCATGTGATGAATAAACTCGCCTAAGCCAACGTGCTCTAGCATTTGTGTGGCGAGCTCGGTTTGTTCCGCTTTTGAAAAACCGTTGAGATGCAGCGGATACGCCACGTTCTCTAGTGCCGTCATCACAGGGACAAGATTGAATTTTTGGAACACAAAACCAAGCTTTTCACGGCGCATTTTCGCCGCCTGCATTTGTCCGGTTGGGTATGGGGTGCCTGCAAATGTCACCTGACCTTGGTATTGAGTATCCAGCATGCCAAGCACGTTAAGTAGGGTGCTTTTGCCTGAACCAGACGGTCCGCATAATGCCACCATTTCGCCGGCAAACACTTCACCAGACACATCTCGCAATGCATGCACCGTTTGGCTGCCAAGGGCGTAATCGCGGCTAAGTTGATTAAAAACAATCATGACGCCTCCCTAATACTTGGCTAGCAACGCTTTCGCGGTTTGCGTTTCTAGATTGCTGTCGCCCAATTGCTCCATTTGCGCTAACCATATTTTGGCTTGTTGAACATCTTCAGCGCGCAATGCAGCTTCAATGGCATAACGGTAAATCCACGAAGTAGCCGCGAAAGGTTGTTGGCTAAAACTCGGTTCATCGAGCAGAGAAAGGTACAGCTCGTAGCCACGCTCAAAATGATTGAACATGTCTGGCAGAGAGGTAAACGTAGTGGCTGCCATGGCGGTGGCTAATTGGTATTCCGGCAAGCCTTGTAAGCGCTGTTGCTCTTGCAGTGGAACTGGCTGATTCGCCATTAAATCCAAACCTTTTTGGATAGTGGCAAGACCGCGCTCGGTGAACTTCATCTTGTTCCAAGGCATAAACGCCTCACGACCTTGCAACGTCTCCGCACTGCCCAAGTAAACCAAGGTCACCGGCGTTGCGCCTTGCTCTTCGAGTTGTTTGGATAATTCGCCGTAAACGGTATCAACTAAGCCAGAGTCACCTTGCGCTGCTTGGTTGAATTGACTGAGTGTGCGCTCACTTGGATTAGCCAGAGCCAGATTGCTGCTAAGTGCAAATGCGGCGATAAACGTACTTGCCAGTTTAAGAGCTTTGATTGAGCGAGATTGAGAAACCATCATGTACTGTCCTTAGTTGAACGTGATTTGATGGTTTCAGATTAAGGGAGAAGGTCGCACGCTGCTTTTGCATGCGACCAATGGCAGTTATGCAGAGTGAATGGTATTGAGAGAGGATGAATGACATTCACTTAAACAGAAAATACAATTCCGCTCATTCGTAACGCTACATTTTTACGGCAGTAACAATAAAAACACTGGCTTAAAATCTGAGGCTAGTGTATTTATCCATCCCACAGCTACCCATAACAGACAGTGTCGCACTCTCCTTTCTTACACACCTTTGCATGGTGTCTGTTGTTTCCAAATCGAGATTCTTAGCATCGGAATAGTTTGAACTCTTCGAGTTTTAGTTGTTTTCGCACTCAAAATAGGTGCGTTATTAGGTCGTTGAAAATGAATAAGCGTTATTTCCCAAGAGTTGATTTGCCACTACTCATGGCGATCATTCCGATCATGCTGTTAAGTTCGCTCACTCTCTGGAGTGCCAGTAGCTTTAATGAGGCGATGCTCTTCAAACATTTGGCGCGCTGCGGACTGACATTAGTTTGTATCTTGGTCATGTCCTCGATTCCAGCGTCCAGCTATCAGCGCTCAGCTCCATATCTCTACATTATTGCGGTTGCGCTACTACTTGCTGTCGCTTTATTTGGTGATAGCACCAATGGCTCTCAACGTTGGCTCGATATCGGCTTCTTCCGCTTTCAACCGTCCGAACTAATCAAACTTTCCATTCCAATCATGATCGCCTGGATGCTTCATATTGAAGGAGGTCGACCAGACAGTCGGAAAATTGCGTTTTGCTTACTTATTACAATGATTCCTGCCGGGTTAATCGCACTACAACCGGATTTAGACGGTGCAGTTTTTACCATCATTTATGCATTGTTCGTTTTGTTTTTGGCTGGCATGAGCTGGAAAATAATCTGCGGGTTTATTGCGAGCATTTTAACGTTAGCACCTATTTTATGGTTCTTCGTTATGGAAACCTATCAAAAGAGCCGTGTAACACAGTTCTTGCACCCTGAGTCCGATCCACTGGGTTCGGGTTACCAAATCATCCAATCTTTGATTGCGATTGGCTCAGGCGGTATGAAAGGCAAAGGTTGGATGAATGCAACGCAGGGAACACTTGGCTTTATTCCAGAAAGTCATACGGACTTCATTTTTTCGACCTATGCAGAAGAATGGGGCTTTGTTGGCAGTTTAGTCTTACTCGCATTGTACTTGTTTATTACTGCACGCGTTATGTTGCTTGCATGTCAGTCTGACCACTTTTTTAGTCGGCTGGTAAGTGGCGCATTAGCGATGAGCTTTTTTCTGTATGCTTTTATCAATACGGGCATGGTGAGTGGCTTGTTGCCAGTAATGGGTAGCCCACTTCCCTTCTTTAGCTATGGCGGCACGGCGATGCTAACTCAAGGTATCTGTTTTGGTGTAATCATGTCGCTGTGTTATTCCAAATATCGTAACGCATAGCGTTGCTTGAGAAAAAGCGATCAAAAAAGGCTTCCCTAAGGAAGCCTTTTTACAACGATATGAGCGAATTAATTACAGCTCTGCGTTGTGGTAAACCTGCTGAACATCATCACAGTCATCTAGAAGATCTAGGAATTTCTGGAACTTCTCTGCATCTTCACCCGATACAGGCGTATGAGTTTGCGGAACGAATGTGATTTCTTCAACATCGATCGTTAGATCTGGGAATGCACCGTTAAGCGCAGTTTTTGTTTTGAAGAATTCTGTGTGAGGTGCGAATACAGTGATAACACCGTCTTCTAGCTCAACGTCAGTAACGTCTACGTCTTCCATCATTAGCGTTTCTAGGATGATTTCATCATCGTCGCCTTTGAACTGGAATACCGCTTGGTGATCGAACATGTGAGAAACCGAGCCCTCAACACCAATTTTCGCACCGACTTTCACAAAGCATTGGCGTACATCTTGGAAAGTACGGTTGCCGTTGTCTGTTAGACAGTCAACGATAACGCTAGTACCGCCAGGGCCGAAGCCTTCGTAACGTGCTGGAGTGTAGTCTTCACCACCGCCACCGTTCGCTTTGTCGATCGCTTTATCGATAACGTGCGCAGGAACTTGGTCTTTTTTCGCTTTTGCGATCAGGTGTTTCAAAGACAAGTTCATGTCTGGATCACCACCACCGTTTTTCGCGCACATGTAAATTTCTTTACCGTATTTGGAATAAACTTTAATTTTCGCGCCTGCAGTTTTCGCCATAGAGGCTTTGCGCACTTCAAAACTTCTTCCCATCGGGATGTCTCTCTAAATTCAAATTTAATGCGAAGGATTTTAGCAAAAAGCGAAACCTTTTCAATTTCGCTTAGCAAAGGAATAGGGAGGTTACCTCATTCGTCGCATTGGATTGAACCATTGCCACGGTTCGCGTTAAGCGACACCCATTACTCGTTTGTACTTTTCGACCGATTGCTGAAAAAACGCCTTTTCATCAGCATCGTTAATCTTGGACAACTGTTCTTCTATTGCTTCAGGACCAGATTTGGCCTCTCTGAGCTTCCAAACCAAAAACGACGCCTGCTTATCCAGTTCGATTTTGTTTTTTTCGTCAGGCGGCAATAGGGATAGATTAAACGACATTCACAGCCTCAAGGTACTTTAAATACTAGCCGGGCACTATATCACACAGAGTTACAATTACAGAATAGAAACGCACTTAACTTGATCGATTTCAAGTTAACTATTTAGGCACAGCGCTGATTTTCAGTGCTTTTGGTAAATGCTGTTCGAATATTTGTTGTAATCGAGTCTTGGTAACGGGTTTAGCCACGAACTCGTTCATCCCGACATCGAAGCAATGTTGCTGATCCTCTTTAATGACATTGGCACTTAGCGCAATAATTGGAACGTGTTTCCCCCACTCTCCCATTTTTCGAATTCGCTCCGTAGCAATAAACCCATCCATCACAGGCATTTGGCAGTCCATAAAAATCAAATCGAAAGGCTGCTGATCACACAGCTGCAATGCTTCTTCGCCATGGTTGGCGACACTCACTCGCACACCCAGTTTTTCTAACATGATGCGAACTACCTTCTGATTGACGATGGTATCTTCAACAACCAATACCCAAGGTTTATCATTATCTTGAGGGCTGATTTCGTTGTCTTCCGCTTTCCGGAAATCTAATACATTAAGTTGGTCGGTATAGGTCGATTGCGCATTTATTACAGCAACAGGAATCGAAAATTCAAAACAGCTTCCCAGCCCAAGCTCACTTGTTAGTTGTATTTCCCCTCCCATCAAGTTAACCAACTGTGCAGCTATCGCCAAACCAAGCCCTGTCCCACCATACTTTCTGGTGGTACTACCATCAGCTTGTTGGAAGCGTTCGAAGATTGCTTGTTGGTGCTCTTTCGCAATACCAATACCAGAATCCACAACTCGAAACCGGATATGAGCGGTCTCTCCATCAAGTCGAGATAACGCTACAAGAAGCTTCACATGGCCGCGCTCGGTAAATTTAATCGCGTTGCTCAACAAATTGTTCAGAACTTGTTTCAATCGTGTGGCATCACCTTGCACTTCCATTGGCAAGTGAGGATCAATATCGCTGAGCAGCTGTAAGTTTTTCTGCTTGGCTTTGACACTATGTAAACTGATGACATCGTCAAGTAGCTCGCGAAGATCATAGCTCGTGTATTCCAGCTCTACTTTGCCAGCTTCAACTTTAGAGAAGTCCAAAATGTCGTCGATGATCGTCATTAGTGAGTGAGAAGAACTGTCAATGATCTCTACAAACTCTTTTTGCTGGGGATCGAGGTCGGTGTCATTGAGCAACGACGACACACCAATAATGCCATTCATCGGTGTGCGGATCTCATGACTCATAGTGGCAAGAAACTCACTTTTCTTACGATTAGCGACTTCTGCCCTATCGCGTTCAGCCTCTAACTCAGTCTGGTGCTCTTTCACTTTCTCAACACTTCGGTTGTATTTCTCTGCCAAAACACTCATTTCATCAAAGCACCATCGTTTAGGGAGAGTCACTTTACTCGGCACTGTACCGCCACGAAAATCGCTCACCGCACCAGACAGCAATTGTAACGGATTGACCAACAAGCGAAACGCCACCCAAAGAACACCAATGATGAGGACAAGAATTTTGATCGCTTCTGTCGTAAGTAGAAAAAAGAACTGCTGCCAAAGATCTTCATATATCGCGCTAAGATCCGATTGAACCGTTAATATCGCGAGATCATACGTTTTATCGCCGACCCGATACTGCATCGGCCAGCTTCTCTCGACAACATCCTCAGAAAGCGCCGAACCTAATTCAATGATAACTTCGTCTTCACTAGCAATACGTAAGTAGTCCACCGAGGGCATACGCATTGCACCTTGAGCTTGTGTCAGCAACAGCTCCCTATCCTCTACCCACAAACTCGCAGAAAAGCTCGATAAATAGCTAGACTCAACCTGCTTTAATTCAACATCTAAATGGGCTAAATCTTCGTGAAAAACTCGATATAAGCTCACTGTAGAAATGATGACCGTAAAGATTAAACTCAACGTTAATACCGCCAACATAAGTTGGTTGCCGATACTAAAACGACGTTGAGATCGCTCTTTTTCATCCATATGAAACCGCTCCGATAAACTTGCGCTACTCTAAATATAGCTACGCACAAATAATAATCGAGGATACGATGAAAAGACTTCTACTTAGATTGGCTTTTAGCTTAATTGTTGTAAGTTCTCATGTGACCGCAAATCAAGTGAACTATTACGTCATTGCTGAACAAGCTCGACCATTTCAAATTGAACAACAGGGACAAATGCACTCCGGAATTGTGACCGATATCGTCAGCGCTATCTTCGCGGAGTCGGATTACCAAGTGAATTATCATACTTATCCATTTAAACGTATGATTTCCATATTGGAAGAAGGCGCTGAGCCAAACTGGTTAACTTATGGCAGCCCGAACTGGGGCAAGGTGCAATCGGAAAATTTATCTGAGGAGCCCATTTACACTGTAAAACATGTACTGGTATCGAGTAGCGAGAAGCCTTTAGAGTTCAAAAATATGGATACGATGCATGGTCGTTCTATTGTATTACTGCTGGGGTTTGATTATCCAAATTTAACACCGTTCTTTGAAAATGGCAGTGTCAATGAAATGCGCGTGAAAGACTACAACGCCGCATACCGAGTGATAAGCCGAACCCCTGGAGATACAGCTTTTGTCGAGATGGAATCCCGAGTTCTTTACAACTTAAAGCGACTCAATTTGCCGTTAGAGAATTTTCAGATACAGCCTTTCAGCTCGGTTATTCCTGACTACTCAATCTACCTGGCTTTTTCTCCTCAAATGCAACCAGAAACTCAAAATTACATCAATACACGACTCGTTGAATTAAAAGCCTCAGGGGAAATTGATGAAATCATTCAAAAGTATCAATGAATCACCTCATTAACAAAAACGCCAACGATGATACGTTGGCGTTTTTGTTTCTGGGAAATCTGTAGCACTTACTTAGTGTGGTTAACAAACTTAGGATCAAACATGTGCCCCAATTTACTCGCCTTGGTTTGCAGGTAATGTTGATTACTTGGGTTATTCCCTTCTTGTAATGGCACTCGTTCAATGACGTTAATATCAACCGCTTTTAAGGCGGCGAGCTTGCGTGGGTTATTCGTCATTAGACGCACAGCGTCAATCCCCAAATGCTCTAGCATTCCTTTACAGAACGCGTAATCACGCATATCAGCGGCAAAACCTAAACGCTCATTTGCTTCCACGGTATCTGCGCCATCATCTTGTAAGTGATAGGCACGAATTTTATTAATCAAGCCGATTCCACGCCCTTCTTGACGTAAATAAAGCAGCACGCCACATCCCTCTTTGACGATGTTTTGTAGCGCTCTATTAAGCTGAAAACCACAGTCACAACGCGTGCTAAATAGAGCATCTCCGGTAAGACACTCCGAATGCAACCGAATAAGTGGAGCTGCACTTTTTGTTGGCTCACCATAGACCAGAGCAAGATGCTCTTTATTTGTCGCGGCTTCAATAAAGCCGTACATCATAAATGTGCCCCACTGGGTGGGCAATTTGGCTTTATCGATAAACTTCACGAGATTGTAAGGCTCAACATGTCTCAGCTCTGCCCGCACATTCATCAGAATCTCTCCTAGATGATTTTCTCCTTTACCATCTCCCCCGTCTCCCCAAAAGGCATCTTTATGAGAATGCTCTGTTAGGCAAGCGTTACCCGTTCTCATTAATTGCTGCGCTAATGGTGGATTTTGTAGAAACTTTTCCCTAACGATGAAAGCCATAACAGCCAACTTTATATCGTCCCAATCGCTTCTGACAAAGTGTTCGTATTTGCGGCTTAAAGCAAACGCTTCGTCAGGGGTGCTTGCGTGCTGAATTTTACTTTGCAACTGAGCATCGAGAAACTTTTGGGCTTGGTAATAATGTTCGCTGGTGGGCCAAGTTTGGGAGGAGATATTGACTGGGGCATGGCAAAAATTTGAGAGAAAACCGTGGGGCTCATCGGGCTCATAAAAAAGGATTTGATCAACCATACTTGCGCTCCTTGCTTTGTGGTTGCGATAATCAACAAAAAGCATATCGCTACTGATATATCTAGTAACACAAGGTCAGATTGTCAAACTTCTTCGGGACGGGACGTGAGTGTGAAACTCGTGCTTTTGAGGCGCAAGACAGGTAAATGGAGGTTTTGAATAAGAGAGTAATAGAGTGAAAAAATAAAAAGGGCAGTCCGTCGACTACCCTATGGGTTGCTAAACCAACCTGAGGCGATCAGTGTATCAAGCCAAGCTCCCTTGCTTCTTCAATGGTCAACCCACTTTCACGGATCTCACGTAACGCTTCAATGCGTCTTCTGGCTTCTGCTGATTTCACTGTTTTCTCTGGCTTCACAACGGTTTCCTCATCAGGTAATTCCCATTTGTGAGCGATGTTGGTCATCTCGTCATGGTCGATAGAATTAATGGACATATTTCCTCCGAACACACCATGTTTTCGATGCGTAATCTATAGCAAAACCGGAACAAGGTGGTAAGAAAAACTGTAGGGAAATGTGACCCCTCCCGCCCTTTCGTTAACTCCTTAATAGATTCATCATTTAAGTTTTGCCAAGGGACAAATTTACGATTAAATTTGAGTAATTCCCCCTACGAAAAGTGTGCTGATCTAGCTCTCAATTCTGCTCTTCTTTAGTTTTATCAACGACGCATTACACCACTTCCTGTTTAACCTAACTTTCGAGTCACTTCACTGATTCATAGCTTGATACTTTCTAAAAACCGCCACACCTGATAATGATAATAATTATCTTTTAGATTGATAAGGTGTTTATATGGATGGTATTAACTTAAGTCATGCATACCACAATGACCCGGTCATCCAGATCCGAGATTTGTGCGTCGATTACATCACTGATAATGGTGATTTTAATGCGGTAAAGTCCGTCAGCTTTGATATCGGCAAAGGCGAAGTATTTGGTCTTGCCGGTGAATCTGGATGTGGTAAAAGCACAATCGCATTCTCAATAAATCGTCTTCATAAGCCGCCAGCGTTCATTTCTGGCGGTAAAATATGGTTTGATGGCAAAGATATCCTTAGTATCTCAGACTCTGAACTGACCGCTCTAAGGTGGAGTGAAATCGCCATGGTGTTCCAGAGCGCGATGAACTCACTCAACCCTGTCTTAACGATACAAGAGCAATTTGCAGATGTGTTACGACACCATCAAGGCCTCACTAACGCTCAAGCAAAAGATAGAGCAGAAAAGTTGTTGGACTTGGTCAATATTCCTCGAGAACGCTTAGCAGAATATCCTCATCAATTTTCAGGAGGAATGCGTCAGCGGTTGGTGATAGCCATTGCTTTGTCTCTAAATCCAAAACTGATCATTATGGATGAACCCACAACAGCATTAGATGTAGTGGTACAGAGAGAAATTTTACAGCAAATTTATCAGCTTAGAGATGAGTTCGGTTTTTCAGTCCTCTTTATCACTCATGACCTGGCACTCATGAGCCAACTATGTGATCGAATTGCAATCATGCGTCACGGAGAAATCGTCGAAGTCAATCGAGCATACTATATACGCAATCATCCTCAACACCCCTACACGCAAAAGCTTTGGGCTTCTTTCCCAAACATCCATGACGTCCACAAACAACCAGAGTTACAAGGAGCGTAACCATGAGCCAGCCTATCATCCAAATGAAAAATGTGATTAAAGAATTCAAAGTAGGCGGTGGTTTAGCGAAAGAGGAAACCTTTCGTGCGCTTAAAGGAGTGACTTTTGATCTGTACGCAGGAAAAACCTTGGCTTTGGTTGGAGAGTCAGGCTGCGGTAAGAGTACTTGCGCTCGTTTAATAACCAAAGTCTATCCTGCAACGGAAGGCGAGATCCTTTTCAATGGCACTGACATAAATGAGATCACGTCACGATCGGCTCTACAAGAATATCGCAGTAAAGTACAAATGGTGTTTCAAGATCCGTTTGGCTCTCTCAATCCAACTCATACCATTCGCCATCACCTAACACGTCCTTTAAAAATTCATAAACAAGTCAAAAACGAGCGCGACATCCCAGCCCGCTTGGAAGAGCTTCTAAAGCTGGTGGAACTACCTGAAGAGACATTGAATAAGTTCCCTCACGAACTCAGTGGTGGGCAACGTCAGCGAGTAAACTTAGCAAGGGCTTTAGCGGTAGGTTCGCAAATCATTCTTGCGGATGAGCCTACGTCTATGCTGGATGTTTCTATTCGCTTGGGAGTGTTGAATTTAATGCAACGAATGAAGCAAGAACTGGGAATTGGTTTTTTATACATCACACATGATCTGGCGACTGCGCACTACATCGCGGAAGAAACCGCAGTAATGTACAAAGGGCAAATCGTTGAATGGGGCGACACTCATTCAATACTTAAGAATCCGCAGCATCCTTATACTAAGCTGTTGATTTCTGCCGTTCCTGATCCTGACTTACCTTTTGGTAACTTAGTGAAAAATGAGCCAAACTATTCGATAGATGCCGATGAAATTCGTCAACGTAGCAGCATAATTGTCGACGAATTTGATCAAATAGGGCCAAATCACTATGTAAAACAATGGACTGAGGCAGCGTAATGGATTTGAGTACTTGGCAAGATCAAATCGCCATGTGGTACGAACAGCGGAAACATGATCAAGTAGAAAAATTGGAAACGATCTTATATCAGGTGCCTGATGACGTGTTTGGACCCGAATTGAGTGATCTTCAAAGTAAAGCGATTGCTTGCTGGTTGGATGGATGTTTACGCGTGTTTCAACATGCAAGCTACCAAGACCCTCAGAAAGCATATCAAACCTTGCTTTATACGAGTGCAAAGCTTGAACAAGCAGCATGCCAAGTCTCGACTGATATTCTGATCAAAGATTGGTGTTTGAGACGACTTCAGCATCTCACCGTTGTGGCGTTAGAGTTTTGTAATCAGCAGTGTGATCAAAACAAGTGGCAGGAACAAGCCCATAGCTTAATCGAATCACATGTTGCGTTGATGCGTTCATTACATTGGAATGAACCCAAGAAGCATGATCAAGGTTTACCTCATTAGTCCGGAAAAATGATCAAGGCTTAATTAGCGGAATTTTAGGCAAAAAAAAGCGAGTTTCCTGAGGAGAAACTCGCGAAGTCTATTCAGAATGAATGTAACAATATGAGCCAATCTATTAATCATCAGAAAGGACAAAAGGTTGTCTATTCGGGATAAATAGTAGTATTAGGCTTGGCTTCTAATGTCAGTGGTTTGTAAGAGTTAAGTCTGTTTTTTATCATCGAAAGACATTGTTACATTTCAAACCGATACATCACACCTATAGCTTGATACACATCAAGCGACACTTTTAAATCGCCATTTCATCCAAGGCACGAAATACCATTTCATCCATGTGACCATCGAAGATTTGACGACAAACTTTCCGACGCACCGCTAACCCCGCAATCAAGCGCTCGATGGTAAGATGCTTAACATCGTTCTGGGTGTTAAACAGCTCGACGGTTTTACTTAATGTCTCATAAGGAATCGGCTCATCCCCTACCCTTAGCCAATCGAGCTTCTCTATGTAATCTGAGCACTCTTCTTTGATTGAGGCGTACGAGTGCCCTGTCATCGCAGACAAAGCCGTTATACTGCGTTCTAGAGCCTCTGGTGAGGTATATTTAGATAGAGTAATGGTGATCTCATCAGCATTGATCTCTACCAAATGTTTTCTTTGCTTCACGCGTCGCCCTAAATTTCCTCTTGGAGACGGTGCTTTGCGTTGAATGGGCTCAAATTCGCCGTCTATGATGCCTGAGAGCTCCTCAAGCTGTTGTCGGGTTACCATCTCATTACGAAGTGGGTTTGGCAGCGTAGGCGCCATGTTACGCTTTCCTGCGTTGGTCGTTCGCGCTCGTGAATAACGTAAGACCTCTTCGACATCACATTTGATGTCGATCTGGTAGTCCATCACTTTGTCATTTTCGATCATGGTTTCGATCGTCAGGTGATAACCCCACAAATTAACGACGAATAGATCATCATTCCCTTTTCCATCAGACAAACGCTTTAGTTCTCGGATCAGATCCATGGAGAAACGTCGCCATTCAATGTTACGTGCAAGTTTCTGGTTTAACTCACTCAGTAGCATGCAATCCGTGTGACGACGAACCATGCGACTACGGAAGAAAGAGTACAGTTGAAACACCAAAGTATGTTGTTTCAAGATCTCTGGCGGAAACAAGAAGAAATAATCGCGCGTTAACAGCTCTTCATAAAACGAAGGTTCCCAAACTAAAATATATAAGTTTGGCTTGATACGAATTTCACCATCGCTTCCCTCCACAGGTGCCTCTTCAGAGGCCGTGATGGTTCGAGCAAGAAAACGAAAACGATCACTTTTGAAGCCCTCTGGCATGTTTTCACTTAGCCAACGTCCCGTAAGTTCATGGAGCTGAAAATCAGTGAATTCAATGCGATCAATGCTATCGCGAATGGAATCACGAGCTGGGCCACTGTCTTTTTTGCCTCTGAGCGACAAAATATCAGTGATGTATAGCGGCGTTTTGTTTGGTACGTGAGCCGCATCAAGCTGATACTGATCTTTGTGATGATCATGATACTGAACCGTTAACGTGAAGAGAGCGAACAGGGTCATGAGATCATCCACAGTCATGATATTTTTGGATGATCGCGTCTCAATAACGGCTTTAGTGCCAGAGATCGACACCATGGATTTCTGATAACTTTTTCGAGTTCTTGGTGGCGCAAGTGCTTGGTCAATGATCCCAGCCCAATTTGTTGGAGATACAACAAATTGATCGGCTTCATCTTTCATCGTGGGAGGTGTGTTTAACCCGTGCTCATTCAACAAACGTTTGTTTACTTGAGTCTGAGCCAATGCTTTCGAACGTTTTTGTTTTTCGTTCTGACGAACTTTGTCGGTAACGAGACTTGTTGCTCCCAACACAGATATAAGCTGATTGGGATTCACAAATTTATGTAGCATCGTTTTACCAGCAAGTCCCTCTTCAAAACGCACTGGAGTTTGAGTAAATAAACCAATATTTACTGCCGCGCGCAAACGTTGTTGCAGGGCTGCACGTGTGAGTTGCCCATCTGTTGCTTCCACAATCTCTGTGGTTGAAACCAAACCATCCTTGCTGCTGAAGCCTCGTAATGAGATCAGATTAAGCAACTCTAAGATGCTTTTGGTCACCCCTTTGAAATGTTGGTACTGCTCTACCCAATCCGCAGAGGATTCATGTACCTCAAAAAGATGGCCATCTTTGTGGCTTCTCGGTGCTTTAATCAGAATTTTTTCATCAGCCGTCATTTTAGATCCAGATCACACTAGCCGTAGTTGTGCTATGGTTCCGAAGAATAAAGAAAAACAGATCATAAATAAAGAAAAAAGATTGTTTTTAAATAACTGATCTTTTTGATTAATCTGATCTTAATTGATTATATGATCTAATGATCTGGCTTGAAGTTTCTCGCTAAGCTTTTGTTCTATAAGACTATTATTTCCATGTGTTTCGGAACTATGATCATAAGAAGTCTGAAAGTATGATCAACAATAACCTGAAAGCATGATCATATTTATTCGTAAGCATGATCATTAAGGTTATGAAAAGATGATCAAAAGAGTCTTGAAACGATGATCATGATGTTTTTACAGGTTATCCACAGATGCAGTATTTAATAATGATCTTCACGATGATTATATTGTGCATTGGTGATGTTATTTATACTCGGATCGATGATCAAGAGCCAATATATCTATCGTTCTGGCGCCCATATTGATGAGATATCACTCATCTGATTAAAATACATTCAAGTCGCTCATATTTAGAAGTAAATCCTAGTCTCTGCTTATTTACAGGAAGCATGATCATGAGAGCGTGATTTATCATAGCAACTTGAGCAATTTCATTGTTCCGGCTTCTATAACGTCAATTTCTGCTCAATCCCCCGTTCTGTCTGCACTCAACCGTAAATCAGAGAAGAAAACTCATGCTTCCGAGAGATTCTAAGGCTTGATCATATTTCCGATTAATGGATCTTATTTTATTTGCGTGTTTACACCGTACTCTGCTCTATTTTTCCATGATCATGCTTTCGGATTTGCTTATTAACACGGAAGCATGATCATAAGCATGCCTTGATCATACTTCCATAGATGTTTCGCTGGAACTGCCCTATTTTGCTCGGAGACATGATCAAGGTGTTCAGGTCTTTATTGTTCCGATATTACTTACTATTTATCGTTTAAATTAGGTTGGTCTAACATAACCCGTAATTTAGCTTAAGATTATAATCGTTCCGGTAGAAAATTGATTTACATTGTAAATGAGTGACGCTGTAACACTTTTTATTTTTAAGTTTAGGTGTCCACTTATGAGAAGATTATTTGATTAAAAATAGTTATCTTTTTGACCATAAATCATAAAAGCGTCGATTTGGGTGTTTTTTTATGTGATGGTAATTCAAAATGTTCGTGCACCTTTTTGTTGTTTTTGGTCTTTACTGCTGTACAATTGCAATTATAAATCCTTCCAACGGAATTTGGCATGAAAAGAGAAAAAACGATTGAAAACCTTCTTGAGTTAGCGGAGCTGACTCAGCAGGTTCAAGCTGACCGTATTGAAATTGTTTTAGAAGAGCGAAGCGATAACTACTTCCCACCAATGTCGAAAGCGATGATGGAAACCCGTTCTGGTCTAACTCGCCGCAAGCTCGACGACGCGATTGGTAAAATGGAAGCCGCTGGGCATCAATTTACTAAAAACAACGCGAATCATTATTCAATTACGTTAGAAGAAGCACACATGCTCATGGATGCGGCTGAAGTGCCTAAATTTCATGAGCGTAAAAAGAATTCAGGTAACAAACCTTGGATTATTAATGTGCAGAACCAAAAGGGCGGTACAGGTAAATCAATGACCGCGGTTCATTTAGCGGCATGTTTAGCGCTAAATTTGGATAAACGATACCGTATTTGTTTAATCGACTTAGACCCACAAGGCTCGCTACGTTTATTCCTCAACCCGCAAATCAGCATGGCAGAGCATGATAATATCTATTCTGCGGTAGACATTATGTTGGGTAACGTGCCTGATGGTGTGGAAATTGACAGTGAATTTTTACGTAAAAACGTATTGCTGCCAACGCAATATCCGAACTTAAAGTCGATTTCAGCGTTTCCAGAAGACGCGATGTTTAATGCGGAAGCATGGCAAACGCTATCTGAAGACCCATCACTCGATATCGTCCGTCTGCTGAAAGAGCAACTGATTGATAAAATTGCTGATGACTTCGATATCATTATGATTGATACCGGTCCACACGTTGACCCATTAGTATGGAATGCTATGTATGCATCAAATGCCTTGCTAATTCCTTGTGCGGCTAAGCGTCTGGATTGGGCTTCAACAGTAAACTTCTTCCAGCATTTGCCTACGGTATATGAAATGTTCCCGGAGGACTGGAATGGTCTTGAGTTTGTTCGCTTGATGCCAACCATGTTTGAGGACGACAATAAGAAGCAAGTTTCTGTTTTAACTGAAATGAACTATCTTCTAGGTGACCAAGTTATGATGGCTACTATTCCTCGTAGCCGTGCGTTTGAAACCTGTGCCGATACCTACAGCACAGTATTTGATCTGACAGTAAGCGATTTTGAAGGCGGTAAGAAGACACTAGCTACCGCGCAAGACGCTGTTCATAAAAGCGCACTGGAATTAGAGCGTGTGCTGCACTCTAATTGGCCGTCATTGAATCAGGGGTAATAAGTAAATGGCTTTGAAAACGTCTGAATTAAACGCGAAATTATTTGGCAAAACGAATAAGCGTCGTGTTGTGACTCCGCAAGAGGCGCAAACTGCGGCAAAAGAGAAAGCTCAAACGATTGAACTAGCAGTTGCAGGTGAAAATATTGTTCAGTTTGAACTTGTGCGTATTCCTGCAAATAAAGTTGCGACAGAAACAACAGTATTTGTTGATAACGCTCGTGAGCAATCGTTCTTAAACGAACATGCTTTATCTGATGTTTTAGTCACACTCAAAGAGCGTGGCCAACAATATCCAGCAGTGGGTCGTAGAACTGAAGATGGCAAGATTGAAGTTTTAGATGGTAGCCGTCGTCGCATGTCTTGTATCCTCGCTGAACAAGACTTTTTGGTTTATGTTGCTGACAACATTAATACTGACCATGCTAAGTTTTTGTCTGATGTGGCAAATGCTCACAAGCCGCTCTCTTTATATGAAAAAGGGAAAGAGATGCAGGCTAAGCTTGATAGTGGTGAAGCTGAAGATCAGAAAGCATTGGCAAAAATGTTCCAGTGCAGTGAAGCGTTGGTAAGTGGCGCTTTAAAAGCCGCAGCATTACCGTTAGAACTGCTTCAAGCGTATCCGAATGTTGGCGATCTCGGTCGTCCAACTATCGTGAAACTGCACAAACAGTTTTCAACGCTGACGCCAGAGCAGCAGCAAGAGCTGTTAGATAAATGTCGCTCTAGCGAAGGGTTTTTATGGCAGCGAAGCACAGCTCAAGGCGTTGCTCGTCTGACAAAAGAAGTCACGGAAAGCATCGAAAATTGGATTACTGAACTTGCACCAGCAAAACCTGGCAAGAAGACGGAAAAAGTCGACTTAGTAAAAGGTCGAGCAAGCTATAGCCGAAAAGGTAGCAGCCTGGCGTTGAACTTGAAGAAAGTTGACGACAGCTTAATGGAAGAGATTCTTGCGTTTGTACAAACCAAACTGCAATAACAAATGATGATTGAATCAACCGCCTCCGGGCGGTTTTTTTATATCTGAGAAGCGTCAAATTAAAGATGTGATACCATTACGTCAGTTCAACGTTGGATAGACAAAATGCAGACACAATCTGATTTCCTTTCATCACTTCAACATCAAGCTCACCAATCTTTCCAAAGGATTGGTGTTGTCATTCAAGGCGAGGCTTCTTGGCAAAATGCGTTGATGTCAGAGTTCCATAAAACGCAGCGCCATCAACGTTGGTTTTCTGTTGGTGATTTTGGTTTGAAAAACGTATCCAGCGTTTCGTCTAAACAAGGGCACATGTTGCTAGGCAGAGAGTGTGACGTTCTATTGTTTGATACTCGAAATGGCTTTGATGCAAATAGTTTTACCGCCGCGCTTGGCTCATTGGTTGGCGGCGGTTTTCTTATTGTCATTACTGAGCTGCGACAAAATGCGAATTTTGCTCAGCAATGGATGCACAAACAATGGGAGAAGCTCGTTGTTATTGAGCAAGACAAACCATTGCCAACGGCTCCAGACATCAAGCAAGCAGAAAAAGAAAGCCACTACACGGAACAAGAACATGCCATTTCTCTAATTGAAAAGGTGGTAACTGGACATCGAAAGCGACCGTTAGTTTTGACCGCTGATCGTGGGCGCGGAAAAACAAGTGCCCTCGGCATTGCGTGTGCGAGCTTATTACAGCAGAAGCCACTTAGAATCTTAATTACGGCACCATCTATAAAAGCCGTTGAGCCTGTTTACCTGCATGCTTTGCGGCTACTTCCTAATGCGCAGCGTATTAGGAAGGACAGATTAGAATCAGGGCAGGGATCCATTCAATTCATTGCTCCAGATGAACTATTATTGAGTCGACCTGAATGTGATTTGTTACTTGTCGATGAAGCGGCTGCAATTCCAGTTCCTATGCTCAAAAGCATTACCGAACATTATCATCGACTCGTTTTTTCTACGACTGTTCATGGTTATGAAGGTTGTGGCCGGGGCTTTACGATTAAATTTGTTGATTGGCTTCAGAAACAGCGTTCGGGAATGAAAACATGGCACATGACACAGCCCATCCGCTGGAGCATGAATGATGCGCTTGAATCATGGCTCTATGACGCGTTTTTGTTGGATGCGGAGTTAACGCACCATCAACTTAAACAGGTCGACTCAATTTCCCTTTCTAAAGCCGATAAGAACAATTTGATATCGCAGCCTAGTTTGCTGCGTGAGTGCTTCGCTCTTTTGGTGAATGCTCATTATCAGACCTCGCCGAATGATTTGATTCACCTTTTGCAAGACGACAACAGTCAGCTCTATTTTGCTAAGCAAGATAATGCGGTTGTGGGGGTGATATTAGCGGTCGAAGAGGGGGGCCTTGACGATGAATTGATTGAAGAAATCCAGCTTGGTAAGCGTCGTCCTAAAGGACACTTAGCCCCAATTACGATTGCAAACCACCTAGGATTCCCGAATGTCGCGAATCTATCGACGCTGCGAGTCATGAGAATTGCGGTTCATCCAGCATTGCAAGGCAAAGGCATTGGTCAAAAAATTCTGCAGCAACTTGAGCAAATGGCTGCTAAACACATTGCCTACTTATCCACGAGTTTTGGTGCGACGGAAGAGTTGCTCTATTTCTGGCGACAATCGAACTTCCGTACAATTCGCTTAGGGTCAATGCGCGATGCTGCTAGCGGTTGTTATTCAGTCTTGATGGTCAAACCTTGTGATTCCCAACAGACGGCTTGGGTCGACCAATCTCAGGCGCTATTTGAAGAAATGTTGTCTAACAATGTGGCTGACGTCTATCCAAAATTAGAAGCCCCTATTTTTCGAGCTCTATTGCCGCAACCTTTGGGAATGAGTCCACTTCATCCCGCTAAGTTATTACTAATTGAATGTTATGCTGATGGTGGTAACAGTTATGAGTCTGTGTCTGTGTGGCTTCAACAGTGGTTACTTAATTTAGGTTTGAACTCTGCTTCCGACTTGATGATTAGTAAGCTTTTTCTTAACCGTAGTTGGACTGAATGTGCTCAGCAATTTGGTTTACCTGGAAGAAGGCAAGTTGAGCAGCAGTTAAGGGACGAAGTAAGACATATTTGGAGCGATTTACACTGTAAACAATAAAGGGAAATTTACACTGTAAATGAAATTACTGGGAGCTGATTTTACACTGTAAATCCAGCTCCTTTTTGTTTCAGCGTGTATTTTGATTGAGCTTTAGGCTAAATCGAGTTTTCTCTTAATATCCTGTTTAACCGTTATTGATGGATTACTTTCTTTAGTGACGTGAGCCCTATAATAAGAAATGCGAGGTTTGTTCAGAAAACGGATTTGGTTAGACTGAAAGTGTTGATGGGATGCAAAGTGGTAAGGGTATGTGGAAGCTGTGTCTTGAGTTATCTGAAGATAAAACCAAGGTGATAGCCCGTCTTCCGGGTGAAGTGGATCTCGGTGGTGAGCTAAATCAAAATGAATTAAACGAGCAGCTCGTCGTAATGAACGCCGAAAAGATGTTTGTTGTAGAGGGGGAAGCCGTTAGGTTCATTAACTGCGCCAAAGAACGTAAAGCTGAAGCTTACGAAGGCATCGTCATTGCAGAAAAACGCAACGCACAAGTTGAGGTCGAATTGTCGAATAATGACATGCTCGCCAGCATGAACGTTGTCGGTGCTTATGGAGGCCGAGGTTTACGCGGCCCCGAGATTGTTCAAGCTCTTGCTCAAGCGCGAGTTTCGAAAGGCATCAACAAACTGGCTTTGAAGAAAGTGTTGGTTGTCAGCACTCAGCTCAAACCTGGCGAAACTTTTTCTCAACCTGTAGCGGTTGGTAAGCAACCTATCAAAGGCAAAGACGCTCTTTTTACTCCTCTTGTTAAAGACATCACCAAACGCATCCTCAAACCCAAAGACGGCCAATCTGCTAGCGACAAAATTGATTTACGTAACCTCGGTGAAACTATCGCGGTTGACGTAGGCGATGAGGTGATGCGCCGCACGCCTGCGACCAAAGGCACGCCTGGTTTTACTGTTCAAGGGCGAGTGATTCCTCCACAAGCCGGAAAAGATAGCCCAATGAAGCCAGGCAAGGGCACCGAGATAAGCAAGCACGACCCAAACCTATTGATTGCATCGGTATCCGGTACGCCTCTGATTAAAGACAAAACCATCGAAGTTGATAACGCACTCTGCCTCAATAGCGTTGGCGTGAATACAGGCCACGTGAAATTCAAAGGGAATGTGATTATCGGTGGCAACATTGAATCTGGCATGATTGTTAAAGCGACGGGCTCTATTACTGTAGGCGGCTTCATTGAATCGGCTGACGTACAAGCGCAAGACGACATTCAAGTTGGTAAAGGGATCATTGGCCACACCGTGAGTGATGGCCAGCCAAAGAGTTGTCACGTCAAAGCCAAAGGTTCGATTCGTGCCAGCTACGCCCAATATTGTGATTTGCAAGCCGGCGAAGATATTGAGTTGGCGGTGCACAGCATGAATAACGATATTGTTTGTGGGCGCAATCTGACGGTGCTAGATGCGAACGGTAGGAACGGCACGCTCAGCGGCGGAGATGCAAAAGTCGGTGGCAAAGTGGTGTGCTTACAATTGGGCGTAGAAGGCGACACCGCCACTAAGGTAGAAGCGTTCGCACGCTATTCTGCATTTAAGGAGCGATTAGCAGAGCTCAAAGATCAATACAAACACGCTCAAGAAGGAACGATGGATGTGATTCGTAAAGAGCTCGAATTTAAGAAACGTCCTAAAGCCGAACGTACCGACGAAGAACAAGCTCAGATTGCTGTGATGAAAACACAAAACAACGAGCAGCTTGAAGCGATAAAGCAAAAGCTAGAACAAACGGAACACGACTTTGAAGTCGCGTTAGAAGAAAATATTGTCGAAGCCAAAGAGCGTGTCTTCACACGCGTGACGGTGCAGTTTGGCGACGAGCAGGTAACGACAAAGCGCACTCATGGCGGTTGTTCGTTCCGTTTCAATCAATACGAAATTAAAGTCTCGGCGAACTTGGAAGAAGAGGACGTCGCTG
The DNA here is from genome assembly GCF_033338735.1 of Vibrio sp. Vb1127. Classification (NCBI taxonomy): domain Bacteria; kingdom Pseudomonadati; phylum Pseudomonadota; class Gammaproteobacteria; order Vibrionales; family Vibrionaceae; genus Vibrio; species Vibrio sp. Vb1127. The sequence goes on from NZ_JAWOTF010000006.1 coordinate 112,968, forward strand.
CGGTTTAAGCTTTCTTACTCACTGAGCCCACACGTCGCAACAAGATGTGTGGGCTTTTGTTTATCTACAAATCGACAATGTGCTCTTGATAGTAGTCCGCAAGCGCACCGACTTGGCTGCTACACATTACTTTCATTGCTTGTTTAATGTGTTCTATTGGCCAGTTCCACCATTGGATATTGAGTAGAGTTTCAATCTCTTTATCGCTGAATCGTTGACGTACGACTTGGTTGTTTCCAACCACTACCGAATAAGGTTGCACGTCTTTCGTCACTACGGTGCGTGCTCCGATGACGGCTCCATCACCGATGTTTACTCCGGGCATGATCATCGCCTCGCTGCCAATCCAAACATCGTTCCCCACCACTGTATCTCCGGCACGCTCGAAACCGTCTTGTACGCCTTCTCCAAAGTCTTCAGGAGAGAAGGGGAAGGTCGAAATCCAGTCAATGCGATGACCTTGGTTTCCTGCCATCATGAAGGTGGCTCCAGAAGCGATGGAACAAAACTTGCCAATGATTAATTTGTCGATGCTATCGGGTTCTCTACTTTGCCATTCTTGAAGTGTGACGGGGTCACCCAACAAGTAGCGTACCGCTTGCTCTTCGAAGCTTTTTTGATGATAGAAGCCCGAGTAATAGCTGTAATCGCCAACGATGATATTGGGATTAGTGATGTGATCTTTAATGACTTGACCTTTTAACCACGTGTCGAAAACACTCATAACTCATCCTTTCAAATTTAGGTTGTACAGAGTTTAGAGGCTTTCTATTATTTCCAGTAGTTTGATTTTAGAGATTCAGAATTACTGTATGGAAATAAAATGGCTCAGCTACGTACCACTTTACGTCGCTTTGTGTGAGGAACGAAGTATTGCTGGTGCAGCAAAGCGACTGAATTGTTCGAATGCGCATGTAAGTCGGCAACTTAAACAGCTTGAAGACATATTGTCGGTGCAGCTTATTCAGCGAACTACGCGCCAGTTTAATTTGACCTACGATGGTTTGCGGTTTTATCAGCAGGTAAAGCAACTGCTCGAAGGCGCTGAGCAGATCAATGAGCAAGTCATGGTAAACGAGATCGTATCGGGAAAATTGAGAATAGCGGCGTCCGCTTCTTTCGGAGCTGCGTTACTCAGCCAAACATTGATCGAGTTTCGATTGCAACATCCACAAGTGAGTGTTGAAGTGATCTTCACAGAGACACCTCTCGACTTGATTGAGGCTGGGTTTGATATCGCATTCTACTTTACCGATACTCCCCCAGAGGGATACGTCGGCCATCAGCTACGCACTTTACACTGTAAACCGATCGCTGATCGCTCGTATTTAGCTGATAAACCAAAGGTAAGTACGCCAGAGGAGCTTGGTGACTTAGAGCACATCCTTTATAAAAGTCGTGACTTGGTGTTAGACAAGTGGACGTTTACGCATAAGCAAACTCAACAGCAGTGCAGCATTGAGTTAGAAAGTACGCTGAGTTTTAATCTTGTCCAGTCCATGTTGGATGCTACTTTGACTGGCTGTGGTGTAGCCATGTTAGATGAATTTGCACTGGCTAAACTCGACCCTGCACAAAAAGAACAACTCGTGAGTTTGCTGCCAGAATGGCAAACGGATGCGATTTTGCCGCTTTATCTGCTTTACCCAAAACGTGAGCACTTACCAAGAAGAACGCGAGCGTTCATTGATCACTTTAGGAACATATATTCTGTCGGAGAATAGCGACAACAAACTTAGCAACAATTGAGGAAGCAAAGGAATGCGAAAACACTGTATTGCGATTGGCGGTGGGGGCTGGATGATGGGAGAGAATCCGAGCCCGCTCGATCAATACATTTTGTCTTTGTCTGGTAAGGAGAATCCAAACATTTGTTTTCTACCTACAGCCACGGGAGATGCCGATGAAGTGATTGAACGTTTTTACGATGCGAAGCTTAGTGAAAACGTGACCCATTTTCCGCTGTTTAAGTTTGAAGCTGGTTGGAAAGAAACGCTATTTGAACAAGACATCATTTACGTCGGTGGCGGTAATACGCGTTCGATGTTGGCCATTTGGCGCGAATGGGGAATCGATAGAATACTCAAGCAGTGTTATGAACAAGGCATCATCATTTGTGGCATGAGCGCAGGTGCAATTTGTTGGTTTGAGTTTGCGGTGACAGACAGTGATCCCGAAGCATACCAAGTTATGCGTTGTCTTGGATTTATTGACGGTTTGGCTGCGGCACATTTTTCTCATGTAGGTGAGAAGTTCGAGGTTTTCCAAGCCTTTGCTCGTTCTCAACCGAGCATCACTTGTTATGGCATTCACGATTATGCGGCATTGCACTTTGTCGATGGAAAATTGTTAGCTACTGTCACCAGCTTTCCTGATGCCGGTGTGTTGGTTAAAACAGGTAACGAAGAAAACATATTGCGAGGGTGAGCTTCTTCAAATCAGCATTAAAGGCAATAACTACTGACCGGACACAGAAGAAGCTCATGGATTCAGCTAACTTACATTAGGTATCGTGCTTACAGCTCGTAACGTAGACCTAAGTGGTAGTAGCTTTCGTCTGCGTGCGCACCGCCAAACGAGACTTCTTGTCCATTGCTGTAGCCACGCGAGCCGTTACGATCAACGTAGTTTGTGTAGATAGAAGAACGAGGCGTCAGTTTGTATTGCACTTCTAGCGTTGTATCTTTCAGCTCTAGCTCGTCACCATCACTGTTTTCTAAAGAACGATAACCAGCACGCATTACCCATTTGTCATTTACACTGTAAACCGCCGTTAGTTCCATCACTTTGTCGGTACTGGTTTGTGAGTAATAGCCCTCTAGTTCATCTTCCGAGTACAACGCACCCAACATCAAATCACCTAGGTAGTAACGCGTAGCTGCACCCCAGAATGTGTAATCGGTGTCGTTGCTTTCACGTGCATCACCTTTATTCTTCTGCATCGCTATCACTGGTGCCAAGGTACCCAAATTCCCCATGTCTAGCGTATAACGCAGTGCAGCGTTGTAACCGTATTCGAGCTCAGAAGTGTTGTTTCCTAAAATGTACGCGACAGAAAAATCGACATTACCTAGGCTGTTTTGGTATTGCAGCGTGCCATCTTGACGGAAAACTTGCGTTGCGGTTTTGTCGACTTTATTCGCTTGGCGCGCCATAGAAACATCGGAAGAGGCGAACACATCACCAATGTCGGTAAACATAATCAACCCAGATGCCACGCGACCACCAGTAATGCGACCATAATCTTTCGCATCAATACCCGCCCATACATAACGTGCGGTCAGAGACGGTTTGTCGTTTACTTGGTTTGCGTATTCAGCGGCACCCACTTGGTATTGCGCTTGGCCGATGATCGACGCGTACTCGTTGATGGTTTGTGAACCGTTTAAACCAATACGGCCATCAAACTCGCCATTTGCATCGCCATGCTCATCATTTTTACTGGTGACATTGAAACCAAGACGAGAGTAAATATTTAAAACTGACCCATCTTCCGCTTGATACAGCTGCGCTGCCATTGCGTTTGATGCCATCAATGTAGGGAGAAGTAGAGCCAAAATGTGCTTTTTCATGATTAACGACCTTTCATTTCTATTGTTTTAGGTACGACAAAGCCCCTTCCGAGTAACGGAATAAGAAAAATTGTCGTGAAGTAGAGAGAGGGTGCGCCCTTGTTTGCCAAGGACGCGAGCTAGTCCATTCCTATAGGGGAAGAATGATTTAGCTTAAATCGACGTCTTTGCAGCCAAAGAAGTAAGTCGCGAGGAAGCCGACGATGTAAGAGATAAGCAGGCCAGCAACAAACACCATCATGCCCGGGAAGATGCCATTTTCAGATGTCATGAGAGGAATCGCCACGATACCGGATGGGCCAAACACCGTATTAAGACCAACTGGTAAGCCAAGGTAAGAAACTAAACCGATAAAGAAGCCGCCAGCAGCACCACCAATACAAGCGGTAACGAATGGTTTTACACGTGGTAATGTCACGCCGTAAATCAATGGTTCGCCAATGCCTAGAAGACCCGGAATAATAGCGCCTTTAACTTGAGTGCGCAGTAGAGCGTCTTTTTTGGCTTTGAAATACAGCGCCATTGACGCGCCAACCTGACCGCCACCTGCCATCGCCAGGATAGGGAATAGTGAGTTAAAGCCCTGTGCTTCCATCAATGCGAAGTACACTGGAACAAAACCCTGGTGGATGCCAAATACCACAGAAATTAAGAACAAACCTGCCAAGATTGCAGCGCCTAATGGGTTATCGTTCAAGTTGAGGAACAACCAAGACATCCCTTTAAACAGCTCGCCGCCGATTGGCATGATGATCAAGAAGGTTACCGCACCCATGATCAACAGAGTGATAACGGACGTTAAGATCATGTCCAGATCATCTGGCATGTATTGACGAACCTTACGCTCGACTTGTGCACCGATGATCGCTGCTAAAAGTACGCCGATAATGTTGCCGCGCGGATCAATCGCAAAGCCGAAAAACTCGTTCATGCCAGAGTAAATGCCGGATGTCGCCTCTGGGTTGTAACCCAGCACAAACAAAGAGGCGAGAATGGCACCATTAACACCAGAGCCGCCAAATGCTTGCTGCGCGTTGTAACCAATCAGAATACTTAGGAAAGCAAACAGACCCTTACCAAAGACTTTCATGTAGGCGATCAAATCCAACATAAACTGGCTTGGTGTCTGGTCGAGAACAAACATCTGTTCCAATAACGTCGCAAAACCTAGCAACAAACCAGCGGCAATAAAGCCTGGGATCAACGGCGTAAAGATGGTGGCAAACTTGCTTAAAAAACGCTGAACCGCACTGGTTTGCTTACTCTTCATCTGTTTTTTCTGCTCGGCTGCGACGGCAGAAAGATCTTGTTGCGGCATATCTGCTTCTTCACTGTCACCAGAGGTTAAGCTGTCGATCAATTGATTCATCATCTCAGCCGCTTGTTGAGCTTTTCCGGGACCGAGAATGATCTGAAACTGCTCATCGCTTTCCACCACACCCATTACGCCGGGAATTTGCTTGATAACTGATTGATCAGCCAAGCCATTGTTGGCGAGCGATAAACGCAAACGCGTCATACAGTTACCACATTTGCTTACGTTGCTACTGCCACCCACTGCGGACAGCAACTGCGATACTGTGTTTGAAGTTATTTTTGCCATAGGGTCTATCCTTCAGAACTCGGATTATTTAGTTATTATTTAGTGCTGCGCGAATAAAGCCGTTGTGCGCGGCGAGGCGTGATTTGGCTTGTTCGGCATCCAAATCGGCCAAAATCATTAAGATGGCGGTTTTGCAGTGGCGACCGCAGGCATTTAATGCTCGCTCTGCTTCTTCTTTTGATGCGTCGGTTGCTTCCACAACAATGTTGGTTTGGCGTTGGATGAGCTTGGCGTTAGTGGCTTCTACATCCACCATTAAGTTGCCAAATACCTTACCGCTACGAATCATTGCGCCTGTCGTGAGCATGTTTAGCACCAGTTTTTGTGCGGTGCCGGCTTTCATGCGAGAAGATCCAGTGACAACCTCTGCGCCAACTATCGGCAGAATCGCGATGTCGGCCGCTTCTGCCATGGCACATTCTGGATTACAGGCGATAGATGCGGTCGTGGCTCCGATGGATTTAGCGTACTCCAAACCACCTAGTACATAAGGTGTACGGCCACTCGCTGCAATGCCTACAACCACGTCATGCTTGGTGAGGTGAAGTGCTTTTAAGTCGTCTTGACCCATTTTCGCGTTGTCTTCTGCGTTTTCTACCGCTTTTAAAATCGCTTGATGTCCACCAGCAATTAAGCCAATCACCATATCTGGATGCGTGCCGTAGGTAGGAGGACACTCGCTTGCATCAAGAATGCCTAAGCGACCTGACGTACCAGCTCCCATGTAAATTAAACGGCCACCATTTGCAAAAGCTTGGGTAATTGCGTCAACTGTCTCTGCAATTTGTGGTAGCACCGCTTTTAACGCGAGCGGGACTTTTTGATCCTCTTCATTAATGACTTGCAGCATCTCGATGGTCGAAAGCGTATCGATCTCGGCACTGGCTGGGTTACGGCTTTCTGTCACCAATCTGCTTAAATCAATTTTCATGTTTTGCACTCTTCGTAATGTTCAATCTGAGGGCGATTTTATGGAATAAAATATTCAGGTTTGGTGATAAAAATCACACTTGAGGTTATTCTTTATGCAGGAGAAATTTGGAATAATGAGAGAAAATATACGTCTATTACGTCCGGGATTAACTGTCTTGGTTAGAATAATCAGGGGGTTAAATCAAACGCCTATGATTTCTGATTTGGAATAATTTATTTAAAATTTTTGAGGTTTTTGTTGTGTCAGTTATCAATAAGATAGTCGCGAGGCGTACTCAGCTTTCGCAAAGTGGTCGTTTGGTTGGCGATTGGATTGTTGAAAACGCAGAAAAGGCGGCGCTGCTCACCAGCCAAGAACTTGCGGCGCAAGTAAAAGTGAGTCAATCGAGCATTGTGAAATTTACTCAGCGTATCGGCTTTAAAGGTTACAGCGAGTTTAAGTTAGCTCTGAATGAAGAGATTGGCCGTAAGCATGCGATGCAATCGACACCGCTGCACAGTGATATTTTGGCTGACGACCCCATTGCGGTTATTTCACAGAAACTGGTGAAAGCGAAAACCGACGCTATGTTTCAAACCACCAATACGCTGTCTTACGAAGCGTGTCACCAAGCGGTGAAATGGTTGAGTGAAGCGCGTCGAGTGCAAGTGGTCGGGATTGGGGGCTCTGCACTGACCGCGAAGGATTTAAGCTTTAAACTGCTTAAACTTGGTATTACGGCGCTTTCTGAACAAGACAGCCACGTGCAGATTGCTGTTGCCCGCACGCTCTCTCCAGAAGATGTTCAGATCGCAATCTCGTTTTCGGGTGAGCGCAAAGAAATTCTCGTCGCGGCAGAAGCGGCAAAAGAGCAGGGCGCGAAGGTGATTGCGTTATCTGCGCCTGGAAGAAGTCGCTTGCGCGGTATTGCCGATATTACGTTTGATACGATTGCCAATGAAACGGAACATCGCAGCTCATCCATTGCTTCGCGTACCGCGCAAAACGTGATCACCGATTTGCTGTTTATCATCTTGGTTCAGCAAAGAGACGACAGTGCCCGTCAGTTGATCAGCGATATCAGTACCGACATCAAACAGATCCTCACATGATCGCTTGTTTAACAGCGGACTAGAGATCCGGATCGTGCCTCAGTAAAGCAATAAAAGCGGATAGATGCTTTTCAATGGTGAGATCGGCAGAAATTGCCGGTAACTCCAACGTGATGCAAGGTAAATCACGTTCACTACACCAAGTGCCGAATGAGCCGGGTGTTTCGTAGTCGACATCGTCCACGATTGGCAGCTGAAACTGCTCGCCGAGCCATTTGGCAAGGTCGGAATGTTTGGGATCATCCACAAACGCAAGCGGTTCATGAAACGACACCACAAACTTTGGCTTGCGCAGTTCAATCAAGTTAATTAATGCGCTAACTTCAGGCTCTAGTTGGTTTTTAGTGCCAGTTTTTACCTGTACGTCTCGAACGGGTGTGTGAGAGCTCCATCGATACACTGTGCCATGCTCAGTCCAATTTTGGGTTGGAAACGCGCGATTGAGATCCACTTGGTTTGCATTTGCGCGTGTGCCTAGTTGGTTGCCGTCAGGATTCATTGACAGAATCACATCATGTCGTAAGTTTTCAGCAGGCAAGCTTCTTAGCGCGCAGGACAAACCTGCAATCGAGGCCGTCTCGTCCCCGTGAGTGCCTGCCAAAATCAAACCTCGCGAAGCACTTTCGACTTGAGCCGGAAAATACAGTAATGGCGCACCAAGCACGGATTGACCGTATGATGTTGGCCGAATTAAAAATGCCGCTCTTTCCGTTCTTGGAATTAGACTCACCGTAATCTCCTGATTGATGAAGTAGTATCAATATCTAAGCTAATTACACCTAGCTAAACTGAACCGTTTAAACTCGTCAACGGTTGAAATGTTAATTGTGGCACTTGCTTCACAAGACGCGTTAGGAGAACGAAAAACGATATGGAATTTAGAAAACATTCAACGGCGTTGCTGATTTCCTCTTTATTCACCCCTTTTCTTGCTACATCAGTTGCTGCGGAGACCTTACCTAAAGGCATTCAACTTGCCACAGAACAGCATTTAGTACGTGCGAATGACGCAGAGGCGGCGACGCTTGACCCAGCGAAAGCCGAAGGTCTGCCAGAAATGCATGTGATTCGTGACTTATTTGAAGGGCTTGTGATTCAAGATCGTGACGGAAACATTATTCCCGGTGTGGCAGAATCATGGGAAACCAACGACAACCAAACCTTTACTTTTCACTTGCGCAAAGACGCGAAATGGTCGAATGGCGAGCCTGTGACAGCGGATGATTTTGTCTATTCACTGCGCCGAGCGGTAGATCCGAAAACCGCTTCTCCAAATGTTTGGTATCTCAAACTCACCAAGATCAAAAACATCACCGATGTAGCAGAGGGCAAAAAGCCTTTGGACGATCTCGGTATCAAGGCAGTGGATAAATACACCCTACGTTTTGAGTTGGACAGTCAAGTGCCGTACTTTGTTGCTATGACTGGGCACACGTCCATGATGCCAGTGCATCAAGCGACAGTGGAAAACCGCGACAAGCCGTGGAGCGATCCAGACCAATTTGTTAGCAACGGTGCATTCACATTGGATAAGTGGGTCGTGAATGAGCGCATTGAACTGGTTAAGAGTCCAAGTTACTGGGACAGCGCAGATACGCATCTAAACAGAGTGACTTACATTCCGTTTGAAAACCAAAACGCGTCGATCAATCGTTATGCGGCAGGAGAGTTGGATATCACGTCCGATGTGCCGACTCATATGGCGCAGAAGCTTAAACAAGATTACAAGCAGGCTTACACGGTGGTGCCATTACTGTGCACGTATTACTTCGCGTTCAATACCACTCGTCCGCCATTTGATGATGCGCGAGTGCGTCAAGCGGTGTCGTACTCCATCATGCGCGATGTGATTACGAATGGTGTCACGCAAGTGGGCAACCTTCCTGCTTATACTTTTGCGCATCAGTACACCGCAGGGTTTGATGCGACGCCGCCTGAATACAGTAAGTGGAGTCAGCAACAACGTGACGAGAAAGCGCGTCAGTTGTTAAAAGAAGCGGGTTACAGCCAAGACAAGCCGCTCGATTTTAAATTGTTGTACAACACCAGTGAGGCAAACAAATCGATCGCGGTTGCGATAGCGTCGATGCTACAAAAAAATCTCGGTGCAAACGTGGAGTTAGAAAACCAAGAGTGGAAGTCATACTTAGTGGCGCGTAAACAAGGCAATTTCGATGTGATGCGCGCTTCCTGGTGTGGTGATTACAATGAAGCGTCTACTTTCCTGAGCTTACTTCGCTCAGGTTCCTCGGGTAACTTTGCACGTTACAGCAGTGAAGCGTACGACAACGCGATGAACAGTGCATTGGCCGCAACCAATGAGAAAGCGCGCCAAGGTTTCTATGATCAAGCCGAGCAATTGTTGGCGGCGGATATGCCAATCGCACCGATTTACTACTACATGCAAGCGCGTTTGGTTCGTCCTACGGTTGGCGGTTTTGCCAAGAACAACGTAGAAGGTCGTATCTACTCGAAAGACCTCTACATCAAGAAGTAGCGCTCAAAACAAGCGATAAATATGAAGCCCCGAAGATGTATCTTACGGGGCTTCTTTTTATTGTTAGCGAGTGGAGAGCTTGTTCACGAGCATAGCGACTCGTTTGCCAAGATACTCCGCTGTTGCAACATCAGAAGCATGCAACTGACCACCTTCACCACCTTGTGCAACAATACCACCTTGTACACCATAACGATTCAGGTTTTGCTCCCCAGAATTGCTGATCTTATCCAACCCGACCCACATCATGCCGTGTTGGTTAGCGAGCGTTTGTAGATATTGTAATGTGCAAGATTGGTCGCCATTCATTGCCCCACCACTGGTAAAGCCAGCCGCGATTTTGCTCGCCCATTTTTGGTAATACCAAGATTCACTGCTTGCATCTGCAAATGCTTTAAACTGCGCTGCTACACCGCCCATATAGGTCGGTGAGCCAAAGATAATCGCATCACACTCAGCAAGTTCATCCATTAGTTTAGGGTTCACAAAACGTCCCTCAATAATCTCACTGCCTTCAATTCGGTGAGAGAGGATTTCACATTCATCTTGCTGCTTAATGCCTTGTTGTTCAACGCCTGCGGCAATCGCGCGAGCAAGCTGACCAGTAACGTCGGTTTTAGAGAAATAAATAATCGCAATTTTGGACACAATGGTTCCTTTTTTCATTGTTGATTTTTAATCGTGCGACTAAGGCTAAAACCTCAATCTAAGTTGAGGTCAAGAAGAGATTTGAGATAGATAAAGTACGAATTGGCATCTAAAGAGCTTTCTTATAGGGTAAGTCGACGGCATAACTACAGTGAATGCAACGACGATGAATGTCGTGTATAAAAGCGTTAAAGGAAGATCTTAAAGATGTAGAAAACTCTCTTGGAAACAATGATAAAGGTACTGATGCTAGTGATGATTAATAGGCGGAAAAATAGATTAAAATATGTAAACTCAGACCTGATCCAAGGCGGGAAAAGTACATTTCATCGTTTCTTAAGGCGAGGGATTATTATCATTATGGTAGGAGGCCTTTCTACAGCCTCTTCCACGGTATTTGCACACTTTATAGCGGGGGTGTTTGATGTGGATATGAATGTTCATCCAGAGAGCTTAGAAGAAAAAGTGCATGCACTACTTTTTGTTTCGGTCAGTCTTGTTTTTTACCTCTTTTATGCCCTTATCTCGCTAAATATTAGTGGGTGGCTCATAATGAAGCTAAAAATATAAGCCTAACTAAAACCATGTCCTTGTATTTTAAGGAAGATGGAACTAGTGACGATTTTTTCTTTGCTTGCACCATCTCTATTTTTTGTATTTATTTAAGGTTCGTAAATAAGAAGCTTCCTTTGGTTAAAGTGGCGCTTTTGGTTTCGGCGATGTGTCATGTTTTTATCATGAAAGAATACAGTGGTGACCTTCAGCTTATACGTTTTGTCTCTTCACTGTTTTTCGCCATTAACTTTGGGTTATTTCTTTCTGCGAGTATAAATCCGAGATTTTACTTTACTTGGCTCTGGCTTGTTTTTCGCCAGCTTTAGCACTGCTTTTTGCAAAATCTGGTTGTTTGGGTAAGTGATTAAGTTTCCGTTGTCGTGCTTAATTAACACGTGAAACATACTGATTTCTTGAATCTCACCGCAGATGTCTTCATCTTTATCTACGACTTTAATTCGGTCACCCACTCGGTATGGGAAGACAAAAAAGATCAAAAAGCTGGCAGTGATGTTGCTCAGAATTGACCACTGCGCGATAAACGCCACACCTAATACGGCAAAAATGGACGATAGGAACAAAGACACATCGCCATAGCCAATACCTGTGATAATGGCAAAAATAGAGGCGGTCAAAAATAGCAGCGCGACATTGAAACAGCGCTGAATAAAACTCAAACGAGCCTTTTTTACACCTTTCGTTGTTGCCAAATTTAGGATGGCTCGATTTACAACCCTCTTCAGGATGCGATACGCGATCAGGACAAAAATGCCCATCAATAGTTTGTAACCGAGGGAGCCCGTAGTGAAATACTGGCTCACTTGCTCTAATTGGATCCAATCATTCATTTCTTCATCTCGACGATATCTAGAAAGCGGCTTTTATAGCTGATTTTTTGCTGTAAGTAATCACAATTTTTCTTTACACCATTTGTCTCTGTGTTGAGGTTCCACAGAGTGCTATATAAGTTAATCAAAGACTTAGTGAGTATTACAAACTCTTTGGCTTCATTACTTATATTCAATCAAAGCTGACGTGATTTTGAAGAGAGCAATCTTTGAGCTGTATCCCATATCCGACATTCTATGACGCTAGTTCCCTATAAACGAGCTGAATATGACTTTTGTCCTGATAACCTAAGGTGTATTAATTGAAATAGCTTTTAGGGCGTTGAAAAATGGAAGAAGATGAAAAGGCGATTATGATTTTATTCGTGATTGTTGGCCTTGTACTCGTTTGGGTCGCGCTTGAAGAACTTAATTATCTCGGGCTCCCAATAAAATAAGCCCCGTTAAACACAAGTTAAACGGGGCCCTTGTCTTTTATCAATGTGAATTCAGGCTAGCTAACCGCACGCACTTTGCCTTGTTTCAAATCGTTCAGCACTTGCGCTTTAGGACCATCTGCGATGATGCTGCCTTTTTCCATCACAATTACGCGATCAACGATGTCGAGCATAGACGTTTTATGCGTAATCAGAATCAGCGTTTCACTAGGTTTCAACTGTGCTAATTGATGCTTAATGTGCATCTCTGAGCGGTTATCCATCGCACTGGTTGGTTCATCCATGAGTAGAACAGGAGGACGACCCAAAAATGCACGAGCGATCGTGACTGCTTGACGTTGACCACCCGAAAGCATTGCACCACCTTCACCAACTTGGCGTTCTAAGCCCGCTGGGTCAGATTGCGTAAACGCAGTAACACCGGCACGATTCGCTGCGTCTAGTACGTCACGGTCATCGGTTAATGGGCGACCTAGCGTAATGTTGTCGCGGATAGAACCAAAGAACAGATTCGAATCTTGCGGCACACAACCAATATTACGGCGAATGTCGACATGATGCAGCTGTGCGATGTCGGTATCATCAATGCGAACATGACCTTCCGTCGGCTGATACAAGCCCATGATGAGACGTTCTAACGTGGTTTTACCCGAACCGATACGGCCTATGATCGCTACTTTTTCGCCTGGGTTAATGGTCAAGCTCAAATCTCGAATCGACGCCACCGGTGAATCTGGGTAGTGGAAGGTCACGCGTTCAAGTTCAATTTTGCCTTGTACTATTGGACGGTGAATGTAACGTTTACCTTCTTCTTGTTCATCCGGCATTTCCATGACTTGATTGATAATTGTCATAGAAGACTTCGCTTGGTTGTAGCGCGTAGAGAGTAAGGATAACTGAACCAAAGGACCAATCGCGCGGCCGCTAAGCATGGTTGCGGCAATCAAACCACCCATGGTTAAGTCGCCCTCTGCAATCAAGTAAACGCCTAGGATGATCATCCCTACGTTACTACTTTGCTGCACAAAACCTGCTGCGTTTTGAATGCTATCCGTAATTCGGCGGCTTTTTATATTCCAGTTCGCCATGTGCGCAACTGCCTCTTCCCAGCGGTATTGGAATTGGCTTTGCGCACTGAGCATTTTTACGGTTTCTAACCCAGCCAAGCTCTCTATCAAATTGGCATATTTTTGCGATGCTAGGCGTGAACCCTCCTCAATGGAGCGGCGCAGCGGCCCTTGTATCAGTAGCGAGTGAATAATCAAAATGACCACGCCCACCATCGGTACATACACAAGATCGCCAGCCATTAGCCATATAATCACTAAGAACAAAATGGCAAAAGGCAAATCAATGAGAGCACTGACGGTCGCTGAAGTAAAAAACTCTCGAATAGATTCGAATTCTTGTAAATGGCGAGCGAAGGCACCGACCGAAGGCGGCTTTGATTCCATTCTAATCCCCATCACTTTGCTGAACAGTTTGGATGAAATCAGAATGTCAGACTTCTTGCCCGCCACATCAATGAAGTAATTTCTCAGCGACTTGAGAATGAAGTCGAACAGGAACACGACAAAGATGCCACTTGCTAGTACCCATAGGGTTTCAAACGCAAGATTCGGAACCACTTTGTCGTACACCAAGCGAGTGAATAGCGGAGCGGCAACCGCAAAGAGGTTGATGAGAAGTGATGCGATTAAAACATCACGGTAGATGCGTTTTGACTGCCACAAGGTGGACCAGAACCAGTGGCCTTCGTTGGTTTTGAGCACTTCGGGAGAGCGCTCATCGAAACGGAATTGCTTTTTAACTAAAAAGTACCGACCAGTGTATTGCTCAAGTAGGTCTTCTAATGGAATAGAGATCGGCACCATTCCACTTTCTAGGGTGGTGACTTCGGCCTCGCGTTTCTCCATATTGATGCTGTTGAGAACGCAAGAGTCACCGCCTTTAAGAACTAAGATTGCCGGCAGAATTAGGCTAGAGATGCTCTCCAGCTCTGCGCGGTTTTCCTTGGCAACCAATCCGGCCCTTTCCGCTGCTCTTGGTAGCAAAAATGGGGTCAGTTTACCGTCAGATAGCGGTAGTCCGTTGACTAGCGCTTCTGGCGAGTTAGCTAACCCATAGTAACGGCTAACGTAGATGAGCGAATTCAGTAAAGGGTCTTTCATCGTTGATAAACCTTTTTATTCCTTGTCGACGATGAATCCTTGGAATACCTCAACAAAATGTTCAGTGAGGAAATCCAACTGGATTTGAGTTTCGATACGCGATGCGATAGTCGTAATACCAAGGTTGTGGGCAGTACGAGAGATCGACGTTAGCGTGAATTTCTGTTTTTCGTCGTGCAAGTTGTGTGTGAATAGGTAATCGAGCTTCACATAGTTCGGGCGGAACTCTTGGATGTATTCCAAAGATTGGAAGTTACGCCCGTAGTTATCTACGCCGAACTCAGCACCTGATTGGCGAATGGCATTACATAACAGTGCTGTGTGGTGAGGCTGATCGATAAAGCATTCCTCTGGAATTTCAAAATGTAGCTTAGAGGCCACTTTGGCGTGTTTCTCTAGCATGCTAGTTGTCCAGCGAATAAACGATGGTTGAGACAAGCTGCTTTGCGCGATGTTAATCGCGACTGGGTCATTAAGTTCACCATTTTCTAGCATCTTAATCATTGATTCAATGACATACTGGTCAAAGATGTTGGTGGCGTCTAACTGTTCTAGTGCGAATAGGTATTGATTCGCACGATACGTTTCACCATCTTTTTCGATGCTTGAAAATACTTCGTTGTGGAATACTTTACCCCATGTGTTTTTCGCAGCTTGGAAACGGAATTTAACCCAATCACTATGAATGGCTTCTTCAACCAACGCTTTCCATTGCTGTTTACCCATCAAACTAGAAGGTGTATCACTGCCAATGAAGCCGTATGGCTTGTCTGGTTGCGCTTTGGCTTTCGATAGTGCGTTGTCCACCATCGAGAGGATTTCAGAGCGCGTTTTCTGATCTTTGCTGTGTGCAACCCCTAGTGACGCTTTAGGTTTTGCTAAGCCTGTTGGGTCAGTATTTAGGCCGTTCACACAATTGACGATGCTGTCCGATAAAATGCGTAACTCGCTCTCATCCATATGAGGGAAAAGCAAGCCGAACTCATCACTAGACAAGCGAGCAATAGTGGCACCCGGTACATCAATGGTGTTTTTCAAACGTTGAGACAGTTCTTTAACGTGGGCATCTGCGCGTTGGTAATCTTTGGTCTCGTAAATGTCCCCAATGTATTCAGCATGGAGTAGCGCGATACCCCCTTGCGTTTGCTCTGCAAGCCATTGGTCGATTTGGTTGATGTAGAATGAGCGGTTACCCAATTTAGATATAGGATCGAGGTAAGCCTGAGCACGCAGACGTTGCGCCTCTTTGGCTTGCTCTTTGAATGATAGCTCGATTTGAGCAGACATCATGTTAATGCCATCTACCACCGCGATAAGATCTTTGGTTCTTGGACGAGCAAGCGGTTCACCAAATTGGTTATTCGCGATTTCATGCATTTTATTCACGATGGCCGTTAATGGTTTTAGCGAGCGACGTAGGATGTATGAAATTGCCACTAAACCAGCCAGAAAAATGACACTGAATACAGACAGCAAGCCAATAAAACCTTGCCAGAGCTGCTCGTAAGCTGCGCCTGGGTGGCTAATGATTTCTACTTCGGCGAGCTGCATCCAACCACTGGTCACAACACGCTTATCGTGAATCGCTTTAAATAGATTCATGTCGATAAACCATTGTGGCACCGTACTTGGTTTAACTGGGTAAGTACGCACGATCTGGTAGTCAGAATCTAATGCTGTAAGACGAACAACTGAGTAGGTGCTGCCGTCAAATAGAGCATTAATCACGGACTCAACCGCGACTTTATCTTTGTCCTTTAGGTAAGGAGCCAATGCCAAACCTACGGTGTTAATAGTGTTGTTGACCTCTGAACGTTGCTGTTGCTCCAAGCTGTCTCGAGTCGTGTTGAATTGGATTACGAATACTGATGCCAACAAGAGTATAAAGACCGTAACCATCCCCACCACAAGCTTCTTATATAGGGTCATGTTTCTCACTCGTCATAGTTAATTTTAGGTTTATTTAACTGCAACTTACGTTCGCGCGAGCGTAAGTCATTCCAAAGGCTCAACCGTGATGCTTTCCCTGCCAGCTCTCCAGTGCTAGCAGATGACTTCATCAACCACAGGTTTGTACCATTAAAACTGTATATCGGTAGCAAGTCGCTACGCTTAGAGGCTCGGACAATGTCAGGATTGATATTATCGAGAATGAGCGGCTCAGAACTTGGGGTAGGGTAGTAAGCTAATACCATGTGAAACTGATTCAGTTCGATGGCTTTTACGTATATTAACCGCATCTTTGAATCTGGTATTCCTAGCTCGAGTAAAGAGAAGTACTTAGCAATAGTGAAATCTTCACAGTCTCCTGCGTTACTCCCTAAAAATTCGAGTGGCGTAGCCCAATAATCTGTCTTTCCCCACAGTTTTATGTCGTCAACGAAATACAGCTGATTAAAAAAGTCGTTAACGCCAGCGAGCTGTTCATGAGTCTCTAATTGTTTAAATAAGTCGAGGTTCTTTCGCCATGTATTTACGCGCAATCCCGCACGTTCGCCGTACACCGCTGTGACCGTATTGACCCATCGTTGTTCTTTACTGTTCAGCGCACCAAGTTGGAACGACAAACAACTTAAGCTGATTAATAATGTAACTTTACGCTGCAAATTGGATCGCATATTCGACTCGTATCACAAGTATACTCTTCTAGAGAGTTCGTCAGTGAGAAATAAGTGCTTTTTATTTAATCACTTATCGCTCAATACTCCCTATCGCGAGTACCTTAATGTGGTTTACTCCTTCAAGGCGTTCGTTTTGGCACTTAAAATCGGTTTAAGTAGATATTCCAAAACGGTTCGCTTCCCTGTGATGATATCGACCGATGCAGTCATTCCTGGAATGATTGGTAAATCTGCATCTTGACCAAAGTTTGTTTTTTCGGTGCGTACACGAACAATGTAGAAGCTGTTGCCTTCTTCATCTTGAGTGGTATCCGCGCTGATATGTTCCAACTCTCCCTCTAAACCGCCGTACTTTGTGAAGTCGTAAGCTGTAAACTTCACGATAGCATGAAGATCTGGGCGTAAAAATGCGATGTCTTTTGGCGCAATTTTCGCCTCTACCAATAGTGTGTCTTCTGTTGGTACGATCTCGACGATATCCATACCAGGTTGGATAACACCACCGACAGTATTGATGTTCAGTGTTTTGATTTTGCCTGTTACTGGCGAATTCACAACCGTTCGGTTTACTCTATCTTCCAAGCCCACCGCTGATTCAACCAAAGCAGATAACTGGTCTTGGGCGCTGTTGAGTTTCTCTTGCTGTTCAGAGCGGAATTTGAGTGCAACATCAATACGGTTGAGCATGGATTCTCGAATCGCTGATTGCAATACGGGAATCTTGAGCTCACTGGACGTCATTTCACGACGGGTATCGTTGACTTGGCGCTGTAATTTGAGCAGTTCAATACGAGGAACAACGCCCTCGTCTGCCAAAGGTTTGGTGATATCGAGTTCTTTTTTCGCGTATTGGTAGCTTTGACGCAAGTTCCTTACTCGTGCTTGGATCTCTACCAAGTCCTGCTGCTTTTGCTGCACTTGTTGGTCAATAACAGAAAGTTGGTTGCGTAAATTATCTAGATCTTCGCGATATTCTGCTTTTTGACGCTGTGTGAGTTGAGGTCGAGTCTCTTCCAAGGTTGGTGGGAAGGTCAGTTTACCGTAATCAAGTAGTACACTTTGACGCCAGTTTTCCGTTTCAAAATCACGATTAACGGCAACACTGTTAATAGAAGCGGATAGTTGCAGCACAGATGCGGTAAGGTTGGCAACTTGTTGCTCACGTTCACGAAAATCTGAGCGAAAGCGGGTGTCATCGATAAGCAGTAACTGTTGGCCTTTTTCAACCAACTGACCTTCTTTGACCAAGATTTCTTTGACTAAGCCACCTTCTAAGTTTTGGACTACTTGTATCTGTGAGGAGGGAATCACTTTGCCTTGACCAACCGTGACTTTGTCGATTTCAGCCCAAGATGCCCAACCTATTGCTGCAATGAAAAATAGCACCATAACCCAGAGCATAAAACGCGCGCTGTTGGGGGTATTGAGGAGCAATGCTGCAGTTTTGTCATCAACAAAATCCAACTCTTCATCGTTGAGTTTGTTGTAGTTATCTCGGCTCATCACAGTCCCTGCTTATATAATTACGGATTATCTTTTTGATCTTATTATTATTAACCGATCATGTCAGCATGCTCGGCTAATAAAATATGAGAAGAGGGTTATTCTCTCTTCAAATGAGCTTTCTTACACTTTCTAAATCAAACAAAAGCATAATTAGCGCCGGAGTATAGCTATTACGCCTTGAACTTGGCTTTATCCAACTGATGTTTTTTTAGTTTGTCGTACAAGGTTTTGCGTGATACCTGTAATTCTAGTTGAACCTCTTTGAGTCTGCCGCGATGTCTTTGCAATGCATCGAATAACAAGCAATATTCAAAGTATTCTGTGCGCTGAGTCATACTCTGAATTTCAAGACTTTTCTCACTGTTCCAATCTTCCATTCTAAAAGTATCTGGCTTGAGGGCACGAAGTTCAGCAAATTGGCGTAGCTGCTTAACGTTTTCTGGCCATTCGAGACTGGTGAGGTGTTTGACCTCTTCTAGGCTGATATGTGGCGGCTGTAACTGATATCGGCTCGCTGTGTGGCGCACAAAGTGCTTGTATAAAGGCCCTATATCTTCCTTTCTTTCATCGAGCGTCGGTAAGTGAATTAGAGTCGCCAGGGATTTTAGAGGTGGCTCGGCTTGGGTGGTCGCGCCAAAAACACGTTCAAGTTTCGGGTGCTTGAACAAGTATTCCCATTGTTCAAATGATACATGCTCTGCGCTATGTAAGTACAAACTGCAGTGGCGTTTTCCTTCACTTAAGCGGTGTATGGCTTTGTCGAGCGCTTCTAATGAAAGCTCATAGAGGTCTTCACCAGAAGCGGCGATTAGCTCACTATCTGGTGTTGCATGTATGTCGTGGGCAAATTGTGCAGCGAGTCGCCGACCCGTACCATCTTGACCTACAAAAATGAGCGGCTGGCTTGTAGGCGCACTGATCAAGGCGCGACGAATGCTCACCATGGCCTTACTGTGACCAATCATTTTCGGACCAACATGAGTTTGCATGTCGAGCTCTTTCTTAAGCCAGATGTTTTCTTGCAACAAGTTCAGTTTATCGCTGGCATTGTTGAGCGATTTCATGAGCTGTTCCGTTGAAAACGGTTTTTCTAGAAAGTCGTACGCGCCGCTTTTCATCGCATCTACCGCGGTTTTCACATCTCCATGTCCAGTAAGTACGATGAATTGAAAGTGATCGTTTTTGCTTCGCAAAGTTCGCATAAACTCCAAGCCATCCATCACGGGCATATGGATATCGGTAATGATAATCGCAGGCATATTTGAGTCGATTACGCGTAAGGCTTCTACTGCGTTTGGTAAGCAGGTGACGTCTATCCCTTCAATCAGCAGGGCTTGAGACACGGCATCACGAATGTGTGGTTCGTCATCAACAAAGAAAACTGGGTTATTCATGGTCGTTTTCCACTTCTGGGGTACGTTTATTCTGATTGACTATTGGTAGCGTCACGATAAAGGTCATCCCTCCTGCTTGTTGTTCTGTGCTCTGATGTTTATAGGCACAGAGGGAGCCGTGATAGCTCTCTAAAATGCGTTTGGAGATGGTCAAACCTAATCCTAAGCCCTCTGGCTTAGTCGTAAAAAATGGATCAAAGATTTTTGCTAGGGCTTCGTCCGACATGCCAGGCCCGTTATCGGAAACAAGAATGTCGCAACTGTCATCATGACACTGAACAGCAATGGATATTTGCGGATCGATACAGTGGTTTTCCATCGCTTGTGCCGCGTTGTGGAAGAGGTTTATCAGCACTTGTTCTAATTCAACGCTGTGAATGGCCAGCTTCACATCATAGTCGATGGCCGGAACTTTTAGTGTTACTCCTTGCTTAATAAGCTTGTTGCTCAAAATGCTGGTGGCAGTATGTACCGCGTCGTGCAGTACTGAGATTTCATTGTGTGAATCGTGCGTGGCTTTCCGAGTAAAGACTTTTAAGCGGGCAATGACTTCCGAAATGGTGTCATTAAGTGTCAGCATTTTGCCCAAATTGTCGGCGACCATTGGGTATTTTTCCATTGCCAACAAACGCTGCGAGTTTTCGGTATAGGTTCTTAGTGCGGAAAGTGGCTGATTTATCTCATGATTAATACTGGCAGACAGCTCGCCCAACAGTGCCAATTTCGCGGCTTGCGTCAGCTCTTGTTGTGTTTGTTTAAGCTCTTGTTGGCTTTGTTCATATTGGCGGATGGTCTGTTGTAGCTTTTGGTTGGCTTCACTCAGAACTAGTGTCCGTTGCACTACTTTTTCTTCTAGGCTCACATTGAGATGGGCAAGGCGTGCTTTGTTAACTAGGGTTTGGAACCACGCTAACGCAATTAGAGCAATGAGCGCATATAAGATCAGGAAGACGATATCGGCCTGTAAAACGGCGGCAAGAACGCTGTTGTGGTTAATTAAGGCAACGACGCGAAACCCTTTATCCAATAAGTGTGTTGCGTATGCGAGGTAATTCGGTGATAGAAGCAATTGATTGTCATCAAACTCCGTGACACCACTGTGTGCCGTTAACTCACCAAAATATTCGGGTAAGGTATCGCCATATTGACGCGTTTCGGTAAGTTCATTTATTGCACTCGATGACAGTGGGAAAAGTGCACGATAGCGCCAGTCTGGTAAATTGCTCATAAACACGACATTGTGTTTATCTGTAATGAGTACGTCAGTCGTGGTTTGCGAAAGGCGCTGTTCTAATTGCTCCAAATTCACTTTTACTGTGATCACGCCAACGACTTCCTCATTTACCCACAGCGGAGACGAGAAGAAGTACCCACGTTTATTCGAGCGCACGCCTAATCCAACGTATTGAGCGGGCTCACCGCGTCGCGCATTTTTAAAATAGGGGCGATAGCTAAAACTAGAGCCAACAAACGTATCTTCTTGCTGAAAGTTACTTGAGGCAATGACTAACCCGGTGCGGTCATGAACGTAAATAGTATCGGCCAAACTTTGCTTCAACCAATCTGATAACAGTAGGTTGAGCTCTTGAGAGGGCGTTCCGCGCTCTACTGCTTTGAGTAGTCTTGGGTCGTGACTTAATAGGTTTGGTATCTGTTCAAACTTTGCCAGTTCGTAGTCCACTTCTTGTGACACTTGCGCGGCTTGTCTCTCTAGCTTTTGTTGCCATTGATCATGTTGGTATTGAGTTGCGTAATGATGAGTAAGCGCAAGCCCTGAAATGCCGACGGCACACAGTAGCAGTAAAAAATGACGTAGGGCTTTGGGGTTGAGTAAGTTCACGATCGGCTCACTGGTTTTTTGTGTCATGGTATCAAATGACGCACTGTGATGCTGTGAGCGGCAACGATAACAAGCACAATGATGTCCTTGTATTTCCTCAGTATCGGGAGCACAATCGACAAAAACGAGTGAAGGAGTAAAGATGGAACTTGCTGATATTCGTCGTGAGTACACCAAAGGTGGGCTGCGTCGTAAAGATTTGAAAGCTGATCCTATTGATCAATTTAATCTGTGGCTAGAGCAAGCAGTTGAAGCGGGTTTAACGGACCCGACTGCGATGACAGTTGCAACGGTTGATGAAAATGGCATGCCGTTTCAACGCATTGTTCTATTGAAAAACGTCGACAAAGATGGTTTTGTGTTTTACACCAACCTAGGCAGTCGCAAGGCCCAGCAGCTAGAGCATAACAGCAATATTAGTTTGCACTTCCCTTGGCATCCGTTAGAGCGCCAAGTTCATATTACTGGTGTGGCTGAAAAGCTTACCGCCGTAGAGAATATGAAATACTTTACTTCTCGTCCTAAAGAGAGCCAGTTGGCCGCAATCGCGAGCAAACAAAGTAGCCGTATTTCTGCCAGAGGTGTGTTGGAAGGTAAGTTTTTAGAGCTAAAACAGAAGTTTGCTAAGGGTGAAATACCAGTACCAACCTTTTGGGGTGGCTTTCGCGTAAAACCAAAGAGCATCGAATTTTGGCAAGGTGGCGAACATCGCCTTCACGATCGTTTTCTTTTCTCCCAACATGATGGAAGTTGGGACATTGATCGTCTAGCGCCATAGGCTTATGGTCCCTCATGAATAAACAAACACCGCCGAATTGGGGCGGTGTTTTTGTAGGTAGAAGCGATGCGAATTATCGCTCTCCATTCAACACAACCGATAATTGATGCTTAAGCAGCGTTTTGGGTACAACAGAGCCGTAGCCTGCTTCCATTGCTTTATCTATTAGCTCGTTCTTGCTGTTCGCTGCAAACTTATTACGTAAGCGTGCGACGTGACCTTCAACGGTTTTTGTTGATATGCCCATGACCTGAGAGATAAATTGAGGCTTTTTGCCATAGAGCAAGAGGAAAAGCGTTTCTTGCTCGCGGCATGTGAGCTTCTCTGGTTTTGGTTGTAAGTCAGAAAAACGAAAGATGGATTGTTGATTTGGGTTGGTACTGATTGCACGACAAACCCAATACCCGACTTCAATCACGGCGGTGTCGGTGAGTTCCCTTCCGTAGAAAATGGTGCCTACGATGTCGCCTTTGTCATCTCGCCACGGTGTTTTAGTAAATATATGTGCTCGCCAGCGGCCATCTGGATAAGGGTGGATATCCAGAATTTTTAGTGACTCGCCAGTTTCGAGAACGTGTTTATCTTGGCGTTGAAATTCTTGCGCGCATTCAGTGGTTGGGCTGGCCATATCAAAATCAGTTTTACCCAAGCACTCCTCGGGCGACGTGTGCCCTAACAGTTCTGCGTATTCCTGGTTTACGTATAGGAATACCGAATCTTTATCTTTGCATCCCCAACAACCTGGTAGCTGTTTAAGGAGGGATTGTTCTATGGTATCGACTGAAATATTCACAAAAGGACTCACTACATACTGCTTTTACCAATACAGAGACGTCCGTGTTACATGGCTCGTATTGATGTTGCCAAGTAGGCAGTTACGTTGCTAGAACACGTTCGTTGATTGGCGCTCAATCCAATTAAATTCATGGTGTTCGATGTTTTCGTCAGGTAGTCATAGACAACGACGAAATGGAACGAAGAGTTTAATTGGGAAAATGGTCTGTTTCATTACAGATATGTGCGCTCACGGATGTCCGCCAATGTTCGGCTTACAACTCGTATCGTCCTTGATCATGCTTCCTACAACTCAGTTGTAATGTGGTTGACGTTCATATCACTTGTGAGCGAAAGAGCAGCACCTAAGCATATGAGAGGGACAGTGAGACAAACGCTATGATATCAGCTTATGCCATTGTTTTCATTGTTGAGAAGCGAAAAAAAAAGCCAGCCTGAAGACGGGCTGGCAACACAAGATATAATCTTGTCGACGTGTAGAAGAGGTTCTAAATTACCTAGCGAGGGTCTGCTAAGTAAGTTAGAGGTATCAATGAGATACCGAGAGCTTTAGATCGTATGCATCTTAAAGCTCGATAACTAATGTATTGAATCAGAAGCATATTAGTAAGGGGGGAAATCCCTCTATGTTGAGTTTAAGAGTGGGTTTCGATCCGTTTCAGGGACGAGTTATCTAATATGGAGCACGGTGTTTTACAAAATAACAGATTGTTCGGTAATAAGGATCTTTACATTGATTGATTATGTATACGTAAGGTGTTGCCTATCTATCCGTTTTTGTTAATAAAATTGGTTGCTCACTGACCGTAAATTAACCTCGCATGATCATCGTTCCGGAACTATGATCATGTAAATGAACTTGAGCATGCTGATTTGATCTTGTCGATTGAGTTGGGTAAAAGTTGCAACCCAACAAAGAAGGTATATGATGCGAAGACGTAAGCTGACCGTGTAAAGACGACTGTTTAAAATGAGTGATTCAGATAACCAAAAAATCCTTTCATATCAAGAGATTATTCTGCCAAAGCCGGCGGAGCTGATCACACTTCCGTCTTATATGGATTGCCACGATCATTCTTATACGCAGATCGTGATTGGTTTAAAAGGGCAAGCCGAATTTGAAGTGCGCGGGCGAGGTAATCTTGTCGGCCCTGGTCAAGGTTGTGTGGTTACCGCATGCTCTGATCATGCTTTCGGTGGCGTCATCAATCAATCGGATATTTTGGTGCTGAATATGCCCAAACCGACAAATGATGATCCTGAAATGCTTCAAAAAATCAATAACCTGGAGAGAGACCATGTCTACTTCCAGTTAGATAGTCAAATTCAGAAGCTGATACAGATGTTGGTTCAGGAAATGCGAAACCATCCGGATGACCTGCTGTTAAGTCGTGCGTGTAACGACACTGTGATTGCATTAATGCAGCGCCATATCTCGGCATTTGAGACCAGTCGAAAAGAGTCGCGCTTTGATTTGGAGGCGATTGATCGTTACATTGAGCAGCACCTGAGTCATAAGATTAGTGTGGCTCAATTGGCCGGGCGAGTGTTTCTTGGGGAAAGTCAGTTCCATTGCTTGTTTAAAGAGCAGATGGGGATTACACCTCATCAATATGTTCTCGGAAAGCGTATCGACATGGCTCGTGAATTAATCGAGCAAGGGCACCTTTCTTTAGGGCAAATTGCCGAGTTTACTGGCTTCTCAAGCCAGAGTACTTTTACTCATACTTTTACTCGCTTACAGGGAATATCACCTTCCCGTTATAAAAAACAAGTTGGATAACAACGCGTTTTTTTAGGTCAAATAATCATCAATCAGAATAAAGCCATGCACTATGCATGGTTTTTTTATGTTTTATTCACGTGACCTATCTCTCGTTTTTTTAAATTCTCTGTTCTTTGCAGTGGTTGATATGCCACTTGATCCTACATTTTCTCTTAGAACGAGCTCTTCACAAAAATCTTATTGATATTCTTGATATTTTGTTGTGAATGCAATGAAAAAATTAAAATTTACAACACAAAATATTACCTATTTGAATGTGACTATGTGGATGTTTTGTTATAAAAGCGAGTTTTTGGCAAAAATGTCGTAGTTTTTGACAAGTATTCTTATCGGCCTCAAAATACACTGCCAGCCATTGATAATCCTCGAAGCGGTTTTCGAGGAGTGAGATTGAGGAACACACATGTTTACAGCTACGAACGTGTTGACACCGGAATTTATCGGGCAGCCGCTTGATAAGTTGTGGTCACTGATCTCGCCATTATATATGGTGGACGAGTCTCAATGGCTAGAGCAACTATTGCCACTAGCGACGCCGACAGAGGATGAAAAATCGGCGATCACTACCCAAACGACCCACCTTATCGAAGCCATTCGTGCCGATAAGAAGTCAATCCAGATGATTGATGCTTTATTGCTGGAATACAGCTTAGATACTCAAGAAGGTATCTTGCTGATGTGTCTTGCAGAAGCATTAATGCGCATCCCAGATGCCGCGACAGCAGATTCTTTGATTAAAGATAAGTTGAGTGTCGCAGACTGGAAATCTCACCTGAAGAACTCTGACTCTGTGTTTGTTAACGCATCAACATGGGGCCTCATGCTAACAGGTAAAGTGGTTGGTCTTGGTGAGCAAGGCACCCAGAGCCCAGGTCAGGCTGTAAACCGTCTGGTAAATAAATTCTCTGAGCCTGTGATTCGTAAAGCCATGTATCAGGCAATGAAGATCATGGGTCACCAGTTTGTTCGTGGTCGTACGATCGAAGAAGCGCAGAAGAACGGTCGTCCAATGCGCGACAAAGGTTTCACCTACTCGTTTGATATGTTGGGTGAGGCGGCGTTAACTACAGCGGACGCGAACAAGTACTTCAAAGATTACCTAATGGCGATCGAAGCGGTGGGTCGCGAGACTTACGGTAACGACACCAGCCCTGCGCCTTCGATTTCCATCAAGCTTTCTGCATTACACCCGCGCTACGAAGTCGCAAATGAAGAACGTGTAATGACAGAGTTGTATGACTCACTAATGCAGCTATTGAAACGTGCAATTGAAGTCGACGTTGCAATCACAATCGATGCAGAAGAAGCGGATCGCCTTGAGCTTTCCCTGAAGCTATTTGAGAAAGTATACCGTAGCGATCTTGTGAAGGGTTGGGGCAAGTTTGGTTTGGTTATTCAAGCCTACTCAAAACGTGCGCTACCAGTCTTGGTGTGGCTAAATGCACTCGCAAAAGAACAAGGTGACGTTATTCCTCTGCGTTTGGTTAAAGGCGCGTACTGGGACAGCGAAATCAAGTGGTCTCAACAAGCGGGTTATGCAAATTACCCAGTATACACTCGCAAAGAAGCGACGGACGTTGCATACCTAGCTTGTGCTCGTTTCCTACTTAGCGAAGGTGTTCGCGGTAATATCTACCCACAATTTGCAAGCCACAATGCTCACACGGTGACGGCAATTGCTGTCATGGCGGAGCACAAAGAATACGAGTTCCAGCGCCTGCATGGTATGGGTGATTCACTGTATAACCATGTTATGAAAATGTACGGTCAGCCAGTACGTATTTATGCTCCTGTCGGTAGCCATGCTGATCTTCTTCCGTACTTGGTTCGTCGTCTGCTTGAAAATGGTGCGAACAGCTCGTTTGTACACCGTCTAGTTGATGCGCGTTGTCCGATTTATGAGTTGACCCATCACCCTGTGGATGTGTTGACGGGTTTTGACACGCTACACAACGACAAAATTCCATTGCCTGCCGATATTTTCCCTGAGCGTAAGAACTCATATGGCGTCAACATTGACATCGACAGTGAAGCGAAGCCATTTGAAGCGCAGGTAGAAAGCTTCATGGACAATCAGTGGGTTGCAGGCCCGATGATCAATGGTGAGTGTTTTGCCGAAAGCATGATCAAGGAAAATGCGGCTGAGATCATCACCGCACCGTACGATCGCCGAATTGAAGTCGGCAAAGTGGCATTTGCAACACTTGATCATGTTTCCGCTGCAATTGATGCGGCGCAAACTGCTTTCTCTGATTGGAAAACCGTTCCTGTTGAGCAAAAAGCGGCTTGTTTAGAAAAGCTTGCTGACTTAATGGAAGAAAATCTGGCTGAGCTGGTGGCGATTTGTCACAAAGAAGCGGGCAAGACGATTCACGATAGTATTGATGAAGTTCGTGAAGCAGTGGATTTCTGTCGTTATTACGCGAAACAAGCGCAAAACCTACAGCCATTTGAGCTAGAAGGCTTTGACGGTGTGAAACGCATTTCTAGCCGTGAAGGTCTTGGTGTGTTTGTGTGTATCAGCCCTTGGAACTTCCCGTTGGCTATCTTCCTTGGTCAGGTAACGGCAGCACTGATTGCAGGTAACACTGTGGTTGCAAAACCTGCTGAGCAAACAAGCTTAATTGCCGCTCGTGCTATTGAATTAATGCTTGATGCGGGTTTCCCTGCTGGTGTGATTCAGTTACTTACTGGTCGCGGCGCTGAGATCGGTCATGCACTGACTTCTCATGATGCTATTGCTGGTGTGGCATTCACTGGCTCAACGGCAACGGCGCAACGCATTAACGTCACGCTCGCGGAGCGCAGCGCGAAACCAGTTCCGTTTATTGCGGAAACAGGTGGCCAAAACGCAATGATTGTGGACAGTACTGCATTGCCAGAGCAGGTGGTGCGTGATGTGATTCGTTCGGCGTTTGCATCTGCTGGTCAGCGTTGTTCTGCCCTTCGTGTTCTATTTGTACAAGAAGATGTAGCAGACCGTATGATCAACCTGATTCAGGGTGCGATGAATGAACTGCATGTTGGTTTACCTTACCTACACAAAACAGATGTTGGTCCGGTTATCGACAGCAATGCAAAACAAAAACTCCTTGCTCACCTTGAGCAAATGAGCAAAACACAGACTAAAGTCGCTCAGCTACAGCTGGATGAATCGTGCCAGCATGGTGACTTTGTCTCACCAAGTGCGTTTGAAATCTCGGGCATCGATGTGCTGAAAGAAGAACAATTTGGTCCAATCTTGCACATTGTTCGCTTTAAAGCGTCTGAATTACCGAACGTGGTTGCGCAGATCAACAAAACGGGTTTTGGCTTGACGATGGGTATCCATAGCCGTAACGAAACCACGTACCGTTGGATTGAGAAACATGCACGAGTAGGTAACTGCTACATCAACCGAGACCAAGTTGGCGCTGTGGTTGGTGTACAGCCGTTTGGTGGTCAAGGCTTGTCAGGTACTGGCCCGAAAGCTGGTGGTCCACACTACCTATTCCGATTTACTCAACATCTTCTTGCTCAAGCAGAAAACGCATAAGGAGTCGCATTATGGTTCATCAGATCACCTATTTTAAAGATGCATTCTCTGCGTGGGAGCAGTGGAATCTGACTGATTTTGATTACAAATGCGAGCATGTTCTGGCATTTAAATCTGCACTAGAAGGGCAGCAGTCTACCGTTGCCAAAGTGGTTTCTTACCACTTGCAACAAGCATCAGCTCTTCTTGCAGAAACTCACCAGTTAGTTGGCCCTACAGGGGAAACTAACGAACTGTATGCCGCAGGACGCGGTGTGGCTTTGGTGATTTGTGAAAACAACATCGAGCCTGCTGATAATGCGTTATACAGTGCTTTTGCGATGATCACCTGTGCCTTAATTGCCGGCAACAGTGTGGTCGTTTGCAGTGACAATGCAGAGCTAAACCAATTGGTTAAGCAAGCTGTAGCGTTGGCAAACTTCCCATCTAACTTAGTCCAGGTTGTTGCGTACGATGCGTCTGCCCCGTTGCTTGAGAGCGATGTACGTAGTGTGGGTTATGTTGGGCGTTCACAGGTTGAGCATGCGCTCAATCTTCAACTAGCTAAGCGTGACGGTGCAATCGTCGGCTTAGTTTCTGAAACGGATTTAGAGTCATCGAAATTGGCTCATGATCCTCATCTCTCGTTGCGCTTCATTACTGAGCGCACTCGAACGATAAATATTACCGCGGTGGGTGGTAACGCAACTCTACTCGAGTTGGGGAACGAAACTCACTAACCTGACTTGTAATGCCAATCTGGAGTAACTGGACTGAGAGCCGGTCCAGATTGGTTTTTTATACTCTGATGTATTGCTGAGACGGTAAAATATCAGGGCAGGCAAGGAAGGAAATAATTATAACGAGGACTATCTAATGATAGAAAATAGCTTTGCTATCACGTCCACTTTTGTGGCGTATTTACTGATTATGGTTGCTATTGGCGTTTACGCGTATAAGAGGACTTCCAATTCATCTGACTACTTCCTAGGTGGCCGTAGCCTAGGTCCGTGGCCTGCTGCATTATCTGCAGGTGCTTCAGACATGAGTGGTTGGCTGCTGCTAGGCTTGCCTGGCTATGCGTACGCTGCGGGTATCGAGGCCTTCTGGTTAGCCGGCGGTCTACTTCTTGGTACATGGGCAAACTGGCTCATCAGTGCAAAACGCCTCCGTACCTACAGTATCCAAACTGACGCGCTAACGTTGCCAGAGTTCCTGTCACGTCGCTTCAACGATAAGTCGAAACTGATTCAGACAATCTCTGCGTTTTTCATTCTTCTATTTTTCCTTTTCTACACCAGCTCAGGTTTGGTCGCAGGGGGCAAACTGTTTGAGACGGTATTCGGTCTAGATTATACCTACGCTGTTATCATCGGTACGGTGTGTGTCGTTTCTTACACACTATTCGGTGGTTTCCTAGCGGTATCTTGGACTGACTTAGTGCAAGGTCTGCTAATGGCGGCTGCGCTAATGATTGTTCCTATAGCGGTAATGGACGGTGGTTTAGGTCAGCTAAGTTCTGATCTACATGACATCAACCCAGAACTTGCAACGCTATGGAATGACGCGAAAGGCGAACCATTGTCTGCGATTGCCATTATCTCTCTAGCGGCGTGGGGCCTTGGTTACTTTGGTCAGCCACACATCCTAGCGCGTTTTAAAGCGTCTCGTTCAAACAAAGATCTAACGACTGCACGTCGTATCGCAGTGATTTGGACGGCACTATCTATGGTTGGTGCAATGCTTGTTGGTCTTGTTGGTCTGGTTTGGGTTACGGGTCATCCGGGTACTCAACTAGAGGACGGTGAGAAGATCTTCATGCTATTGGTTAACGCAGTATTCCATCCTGTCGTTGCGGGTATGTTGTTAGCAGCAATCCTAGCGGCGGTAATGAGTACCGCTGACTCACAGCTCCTTGTTTCATCTTCAGCGCTTGCAGAAGACTTCTACAAGCAAGTATTCAAGCCAGAAGCGTCTTCTGAAGAAATCGTAATGATTGGTCGTATCGGTGTTATCGTTATTTCGCTTGTTGCGCTATTCCTAGCGATGACGCCTGATAGCTCAGTACTTGGTCTTGTATCTTACGCTTGGGCTGGTTTTGGTGCGGCATTTGGTCCTGCGGTTGTACTTAGCCTTTACTGGAGCGGTATGAACCGTAACGGCGCGTTAGCAGGTATTCTTGTTGGTGGTATCACTATCGTAGTTTGGAAGCAGCTAACTGGCGGTTGGTTTGATGTGTACGAAATCGTACCGGGCATCATCTTCTCTACGCTTGCCATCATTGTGGTAAGTAAAGCAACGGGCGGTGCTGCGCAAGACGTGTTAGACCAACACCAGTCGTTCGAGAAAAAACTGGTTGAACTAGACTAGTAACTTCCCGTATATGAACACAAAGCCCGCTATTTTAGCGGGCTTTGTTTTATCTGAAACTTAATTAACGTTAGTGGCGGTAGCTTGAGATCAGAGCTTAGCATTGCTCGGTTAGATTGGAGTGTTAGTCGCGACGAATTTTGGCGTAAATAACGGTGTTACTCAGCTCTCCCGATGTAGTCAGACGTTCGTTTCTGAGCTCTCCTTCGAACTCATAACCACAGCGCTCGGCTACAGCCCTGCTCTTTTGGTTGGTGCTATCAGCATGAATTGCGATTCTCTTTGCGCCCAAGTCATCAAACGCATAGCGCTCAACTTCGAGCACAGCCTCGGCAACATAACCATTGCCAACGGCAGCATTATCTAACCAATAACCTATCTCAAAGGACGGTACGTCGGGATCTCGAATCATCAGGCCGACCGCACCCAGTAAGCGATCGCTTTCCTTTTCAATCATGTAGTAACGCAGCTCTTCTTCGAAGTTTTCAAAGTTTGCGATGGCTTTCTCTGTCCCTTCTATCATCGCTTCTAATGTCAGCACATGAGGCACCCACGGCAGATAGACTTCGAGAGTTTTTTGGCTGCGAACGACAGCTTGATGCGCCTCTTCGGCTCGTTCTAAACAAGCAGGGATGAGTTTGAGACGTTTCGTTTCCATGCCGACTCTCCTATGGGTGAAAAATGAACGGAAAATCATTTAAACAGATGTACTTAGAATGATCTAGTCAACGCCGTCATATTATTCACTTGGTTTGCCAGAGAGAAACTGAGAGAATCGAACCGTTATCAAACCAACTAGGTTCATTATGAAACTTTTAGTAAGAAACTTGGCTCGTCACATGACCGAGCAAGATATCCGCAAATTATTCTCAGCGTACGGCAAAGTAGAACTGTGTTCGCTAGTGCTTGATCAAGACACGGGTTTGTCGAAAGGCTTCGGTTTTGTCATCATGCCGGACGAAGCAGAAGCCATTTCTGCTCTTGAAGCACTGAATTTGACGAACGTAGAAAAAAGCAAAATTCGCGTGAAAGTCGCACAAGACTAATACAGAGAAAAGCCAGCGTTATTGCTGGCTTTTTTGTCTTTCTATTTAGAGACCAAATTGGCAACATTCTAGAATGTCTTCTCTTTTCGTTTTAGCGAGATTGATCATCAATTCTCTCTTCAAGTTGTTTCATTAAATCCTTTAACTGTAGAGAATCGAAATTGTCTGAATTCGGCACTTGGTAAGCGTCGTTGACTGTGTAGAGCATCAAACTTTTGCTAGAGAAGAACTCTTTCTGTATTTGGACTTTGACAATGTCATCAAGAGGTAGACGGAAGTAAACCGTTGAGCCCTGGCGGTACTTCAAGGTGTTGGTGCTTGCATCGATATCTAGCGTTTTAGGATTGAACGCGCGGCGCGTGAAGTACGTTGAGAGCAGTTTCAATCCTATTATTGTGAGTGCTACGAGTCCAAACTCGACGATCTTGTCTGCTAGGTAGGAAAAATAGAACAGCGACAACAATACAGTTCCTAGCAAGAAAGGGTTGTTCTTGGGCAGATTTTGTGAAGTTTCATGGATGATCATCCGACATATTCCTCGACTTTATTCAGAAGCGACGAACGTGAGTTGGTAGACACAAACCTTTCGTTCTTTGCCTTGCATGCGCAATGTTTTGTCACCGATGTAAGGGATATTTAGTTTTTGGATCACCGATTTAGAACGCTGATTGTCCACCAAATGCATCACGGTTATTCCGTTTAACTCAAAGTGCATTCGAGCAAATTCGAGTAAGGCTTTGGAGGCCTCGAATGCATAGCCTTTCCCCCAATGTGGCACGCCAACCCAGTAGCCTAATGTACCGTAGCCCTCTTCGATACGCGGTAAACTCACTGCACCAAGTAACTCCCCAGTGTTTCGCAAGGTAATAGCGTACGCCACGCCTTGATGCTGCTGATACATCGGATCGTGCCTATCTATCCATGCTTGCGCCATCGGTCGCTCATAAGGATGAGGGATGTTTGCTGTCATGTCGGCAATTCGCTTATCTCCAGCGAGTAAAGCCACTTGTTGGCAGTCATCGATATTGAATGGCCGGAGGACGAGTCTTTCGGTAGTGAGAATCGGTTGTATCGTCATGCATTTCTTCCTTGATGAGACGGCTATAGCTGCTAGCAACTGGTTTGCGGGGTAAATCGAGATAACAAGGCGTCTCGAAAGCTCGATCTAGCCAGGCGTGTAGTTGTCATGCGCCTTACTAAATAATAAGCCCGAACAATTGCTTATGTGTAATGTGTCGTATTATTACACACATAAGCACGTTTGCTCATATTGATGGTACAAAAGTTGAGGTCTGACCAATGTCTCAGTTTTTTGATACTTTCGTTCAATTTTTTGAAGATAGGGCACAAAAAATTAAAGGAGCTTTTTAATTGTGGAATTATTTTGAACAAAATATGTCAATTGTCAGTAGGACGAAAAAGTAGGGAGAAGAGAAATGCCGGATATATATTGCGCAGCTTGTAGAAAATCAACGCAACATAAAGTGATTATGAAGCGTTGCGAGCCTCAGTCTGTTGACTCGTTAACAGGCAAAATGGTGAGTTTTACACAGCTGATGGCGAAATTTGTATCAGGTGAACATTATTACGAGATGGAGCCTCAATACTACTGCCGTTGTTGTAATCATCGTGCAATTGGAGAGGTTGTTCCACATCCTACACGGCATACATCGGCCGCACTCTAATTCTGAGTGATAGCCATGATTAATGGCTAAATAGGGCAGTGTTGCCCGAACGACATATCTATACAGGCGTGTCATGCGCTTTCAAATTTGCGACTCCGCGGGAGCCGCTAGGTTGCTTTTTCTCTTCATATCACGGTTACTAAGTGAGCGGCAATAATCATAGCTCTTTCCCTCCTTCGTTGTTTTCTGGTTATTCTCTGCTGAATTTCACATGCTGTGCATTTGATGGTTTGCAATTGTTTGAGCAACGATTAATGTGATGCTTTCTAAGTGGTTACAAGGAAGCGGGTTAATGAGTTATCAATTGGACCGGATTGATTTACATATTTTGAGAGTGCTTCATTCGAGAGGCAGAATTCCGGTTGTAGAACTAGCAAAGCTGATTAACTTAACGACTTCTCCATGTTCTGACCGTGTAAAGCGGCTAGAAAAAGAAGGGTATATCAATGGTTACCATGCAGAGTTGAATGCGGAAAAGTTGGGGCTGGATGTGCAAGTATTCATCCATATTCGTTTAGACCAAACCAGTTTTTCTATTTTTGAAAAGTTTGCGAAAGCGGTGGAATTGATGCCTGAAATTGAAGAGTGCTACTCGCTCTCTGGAGATTTCGATACCATGATAAAAGTTCGTGTTAAGAGCATGAAAGCGTATCAGGAGTTTATGTCGAGTAAGTTAGGCACGCTTCCGGGCGTGATTCAAACTCGTAGTGAAGTGGTCATAGAAGAACATAAAACGGGATTTGGTGTTAATCCCGAGCTCCTTGGTTAGGCGAGGCATGTGTTGAGCCTCCTTATTTAGCGTGGCTTGGTATATTACTTTTTCTCGATTAAAAAAGGAGCCGAAGCTCCTTTTTTAATAAATCGGTGAGCGATTATGCCCCGATAAAGGTACTGATAACGCCAATTAAACCACCAAAAACACCGCCCCAAACGACTAGCCAGCCAAGGTGTTCTTTGATCATCTTTTGCACCATTTCTTTAACTAATGCCGGTGTTAATTCGCTTAAACGTTGATCGATGATACCTTCAATGTTCTGCTTTATCTCATCCATCATTGCAGGAGATTCGAATTGCTCTTTCAGTGCTTCTTTGATGTTATCGCTCTTGCTCAACTCAATGATGGATTCTTGCATCTTTTCGACGAAAGGTTGGCGCATGGGTTGTAGCGCTTCCGAGCCGCCAAACATCGCTAGCATGCCACCAAACTGAGAGCCTTCAATTACTTCCACTAGGGAATCAAATGCTGGATTTAAATCTACTTTCTCAATTACTGGTTGAAGATCGATGTTCACACCGCCCGCCATTTCTTTATTCAAGAATCGGTCAATGTTCGCTTCAGTAAAAAACTGTTCCATCATCAGGTTTTTGATAGCCAGTTTAAACTCTTCAAATCGCGCGGGGATCACGCCAGAACCGTATAATCCAGGCACTTTCTCAAACAGCATATGGATGGCAAGCCAGTTGGTGATGGCGCCTGAGAACGCAAACAGCCCTGCATACCAAAGATAGTCGTTTTGTAATTGATGACCTCCAGCCATCAAAGCGATAGCGAGGACATTCGTTAGCAAACTTTTGTTCATAGTGACCAGTTATATATGAATATCGGAAAGAATAAGTGGGCCTGATTCTATACCTAAGTCACATTAAGATGCTAGGTTTTGCCGTGATGAGTAGTCTTGTAGCGAAGGGAAAAAAATGAATGCTCGGAAAAACAAAACCCGACAATCATTGTCGGGCCACTGCTTTTTCTTAGAAAAACTAAGATTCTATTTTTAATTTTAGATGCGGTAGATCTTACAACAAAGTTGGCATTTCCATCTTTCTGAGTAGCCAAATAGCTTGTCAGCCCAACTTGGTTTGAGTTGTACGATCTGCATTGAACCACATTTACACATAAGCTAATTACCTTATTGTTAATATAATAACTAAGCCATCTATTGAGTATAGCTGTTTCTCAAAAAGTGAAATGACAAATGAAGACGGCTCAATACTCTGTATTGTGTTCATTGCAATGGATACGCAACGAGGCGGTATATTAGCAGAAAAAGTGTGAGCTTTATCATGGAGAGTGTTTCATATATGAGAAACCACAATGGCTATATGAGCATCTAGCCATGGATTTAAATAAAAAACGGCGCTTAAAGCGCCGTTTTTATTGAGCTTATCACTCGTTAAGAAGCGTGTTGATTGTCTAGTTCTTCAGCGATAAATCCGCCAGTTTGATGCGCCCAAAGCTGGGCGTAAATGCCGTTATTCGCAATGAGTTCTTGATGAGAACCTTGTTCAACGATGCTGCCTTTATCTAGCACGATGAGGCGATCCATTTGTGCGATGGTCGATAATCGGTGAGCGATAGCAATAACCGTTTTCCCTTGCATTAATTCATTCAAGCTTTCCTGAATCGCTGCTTCGACTTCTGAATCCAGAGCCGATGTGGCTTCATCCAGTACCAGCAATGGTGCGTCTTTGAGTAGCACACGAGATATTGCGATACGCTGACGTTGGCCGCCAGACAGTTTTACACCACGTTCACCAACTTGCGCATCGTATCCGACATTACCAAATGGGTCGGTCAGAGTTTCGATAAACTCATGGGCATGCGCTTGCTTAGTGGCTTTCAGCAAATCTTCTTCTGTCGCATCTGGATTGCCATACAAAATATTGTCTCGAATTGAACGGTGTAACAGAGAAGTATCTTGGGTCACCATACCGATCTTTGAGCGTAAAGAGTCTTGTGTGACTTCTGAGATGTTCTGTCCATCGATCTTAATGCTGCCGTCTTCGACATCGTGGAAGCGAAGTAACAAGTTCACCAAAGTCGATTTTCCGGCGCCGGAGCGCCCGACCAAGCCTACTTTCTCTCCTGGTTTGATGTTGAGGTCGAGATGGCTAATCACGCCTTTGTTCTCACCGTAATGGAAGCTGACGTTATCAAAGTGAATGCCTCCTTCAGTGACAACCAAGTCTTTTGCGCCTGGTTTATCTTTAATATCAATAGGCTTAGAGAGCGTTTTCATTCCATCGACAACGGTTCCCATGTTTTCAAAGAGGGCGCCAACTTCCCACATTATCCACATAGACATACCGTTTACGCGCAATGCAAGACTAACAGCAATCGCAATCGCGCCAACGCTAATGGCACTATCCAACCACAAGTAAATCGATAAAGCAGCAACGGAAAATACCAAAATATAGTTTGAGATCTCTACAGCGACGTCGAAGCCGGTCACTAGGCGCATTTGACGATAGACCGTATTTAAAAATCCTTTCATGCCTTGCTCGGCATATTGGGTTTCGCGCTGGCTATGAGAAAACAGTTTGACGGTTTGAATATTGGTATAACTGTCGACGATACGCCCTGTCATTGTCGAACGTGCATCGGCCTGCGCTGAAGCGACGTCTTTGAGCTTAGGGACAAAATAGATTTGGATAGCGATGTAAGCTAGCAGCCAGACGATCATTGGGATCATCAAACGCCAGTCTGCCGTCGCTAACATAATGATCATGCTGGTGAAGTAAACCGTAACGTAAACAAACACATCCATAGCTTTCATTACGGTTTCGCGCACAGCTAATGAGGTTTGCATGACTTTCGTTGCGACTCGGCCTGCAAAATCATCTTGATAGAAGTTCAAGCTTTGATTGAGCAAATACCGGTGTGCAAGCCAGCGGATAGACATTGGGTAGTTGCCCAATAACGTTTGATGAACGAGCAACGAGTACAAGATCACCAATATAGGCATGACAACCAGCAATAAGGCTCCGTAGAAAATCAAATCCGATTTATTGTCTTGTAAGAACGTTTCTGGATTGCTGGTAGACAACCAATCAACCAATTGTCCCATGGCGCCAAACAACATTACCTCAACAACAGCCACAATTGTGGCCATCAAAGACATGATGATCAAAGGCTTTTCATAACCACGAGTGTAATAACGCAGAAAAGCGAACATCCCTGAAGGAGGCTGATCCGGTGTAGATTTGGGGAACGGCTCTGTAAAGCCTTCAAATCGTTTAAACATAACTCATCCTAAAGTTAAAACAGTGCCATTTGGGGTGGCTAAATCCATCGATTCACGCTGCTTTGGACGAAACCGCGTGTATGAGAGGTTTTTGCCTGCTCCTCGATAAAGCAGACCGATTGACGAGAGGGGCGAAAAAATAGTCTAACCGATTGTGTCTTAAATGTAACTAGTTGGTTATGAGTGTGATTGTCTATGGTTCTGATTCTTATGATGAATTCTTATCATGTTCATCGTGGTGCCATAAAAGCTTAAACCTGCAAAGTGACAATAAAATTTAAGGAAAAATGAACTTAATGCAGCAAAAATTACTTTTGTGCAATTAAATTAATTGTCAAAACAGCAAAACTGAAGTTAACAATAAATTTACAATCTCCTCATTCTAGTGATAAGGAATATATTGGATGCTATTACACGAATCAGTGACCCAATTTGCTAATGGGAAAGAAGAAAGCACGCAAAGTGCTCAGCGCCAAACCGCGAACTGCGTAGTGATGGTGCCACCGAAAGAGTTTCGTTTTAATGAAGAAACCGCACAAGATAATGAGTTCCAACATAAAGTGTCACTCAGCCAAGAAGAAGTCTCACGTCGAGTAATGGCCGAGTTCGCGAGTATGGTTACAACGCTGCGTCAAGAGGGCGTTCAAGTTGTTGAGTTTGATTATCCAACTTCAGATGTTGCGACGCCAGACGCGGTATTTCCAAACAATTGGTTTAGCACTACGCCAGATGGCACGTTGTACACTTTTCCAATGGCCTGTGAAAACCGTCAAAAAGAAGTACGTCCCGATGCGCTTGTGGCAGCACTAGCGCAAGCAGGGCGAGAAGTTCATCGACGCAGCAGTCTAACTGAATATCTTGACGAGCAAGCGTATTTAGAAAGCACGGGTGTGATGGTGTTTGACCACCTAAATAAAACGGTCTATGCCGCACTCTCACAACGTTGTGATCGTCTGGTTTTAGAAGATTACGCCGATCGTATTGGCTATGAACGAGTGATTTCTTTCCAAACTCGTTTGCCGTCTGGTGCGCCGATTTATCACACCAATGTGATGATGGCGGTTGGCGAACAGTTTTGCGTGATTTGTGACGAAGTGATCCCAGAATTTGAGCGTCGTTTTGTAATGAAGTCACTCGCCAAAGACAAGCAAGTCATCTCAATTTCGCTTGATCAGATGAACCAGTTCTGCGGTAACATTCTGCAACTAGAAACGATCAACGGCGACAAGGTGATTGCGATGTCGCAATCGGCGTACGATGCATTTTCACCAGCACAAAGAAACCAATTGGCAACGCACGGTAAATTGCTGCCATTCGACGTTTCTACCATAGAATCTATTGGTGGTGGTTCGGTTCGTTGCATGTTGGGTGAAGTGTTCTTACCGAATCGTAAAGCTGTGCTTTAATAAACTGCACATTTCTTTTCAGCCGCAGTGAAAGGCTGACGAAGCGTTCTCTTCAAGGGTTTTTAGCCGTTAGCTCTGTGGCAGTACAGACTAACGGCTTTTTTGCGCTTTTTAGTTTTCTGACGATTTGCGTAGGCGACGCTTGGTTTAAGCGCCTAAAATAGGATGGTTCACCTAGCAGATTGTGGTAAAGTCCGCGCCTGCGTTTTACCGCATCTTCATTATTTTTATTGCTTCTTCAACCCAAAGTACAAGGTTTTCGTTAATGCCATTTTCTACTCTCTCATTGAGTTCTGAGCTGATTCACGCACTGCCAAAAGACTTCAAGAAACCGACCGATATTCAAGCGTTGGCCATTCCTGAGCTGTTGGCTGGTCAAGATCTATTGGCTTTGGCAAATACAGGCAGCGGCAAAACCCTTGCTTATGGTTTGCCTTTGTTGGAAAAGCTGGGTGTCAATCCAGAGCAAAAAGCGCTGATTCTTGTGCCAACTCGTGAGCTGGCAATGCAAGTGAGTGAAGCAATTAACCAAGTTGGTCAAGTTCTTGAACTCAACGCAGTGTGTTTGTGTGGCGGCGTTGATAAAGAGCAACAACAGCAGGCGCTAGCGACAAATCCTCATATCCTTGTCGCGACGACAGGTCGTTTGGTTGATCTGGCAAACAACGGTTTAGACTTAAGCAATATCCATTACCTAGTGTTGGATGAGGCCGATCGTCTGTTGGATATGGGCTTTTGGCCTGACGTGCAAAATATTGCGGGGCTGATTTCAAACCAGCGTCAAACCGCAATGTTCTCGGCGACGTTTTCAGATGATTTGAAGGGTAAAGCGAAGCTGCTTATGCAGGCACCAAAGCAAGTTGCAGCGCATCAAGAAAACAGCACGAATCAAGACATCGTTGAAACGTTGTACATGGTCAATAAAGGCAGTAAAACCAAGGCATTGATTGAACTGATTCAAAAAAACGCGTGGACTCAGGCGTTAGTCTTTATTGGTGCGAAAGAGAATGCTGATGGCTTAGCGAAAAAGCTAAACAAAGCGGGCATCTCAACCAATGCACTGCATGGTGACAAGAGCCAAACAGAGCGAGAAGAAGCACTGGCGCAGTTTAAATCTGGGCAAATTCAGGTGTTGATTGCCACTGATCTACTAGCGCGCGGCATTCACATTGAGCAATTACCTGTAGTGATCAACTTTGAACTGCCAATGCATGCAGAAACTTATGTTCACCGAGTAGGACGTACCGCTCGCGCAGGCGAACAAGGTGTGGCGATGTCATTGGTATGTCATGGTGAAATGGACGCACTAAACGCGATTCGTCACCTGACTCAACGTGCATTGCCAGTGCAAGATCTGGTTGGTTTTCCAGTAACGGATAAGCCATCAACTGGCGAGAGCAAACGCGCGCCACGCGATAAAAAAGCCAACCGCCGAACTAATGCTAAGAAGAGCATTAAGCAGTTTCAAGGTAAGTCGAAACGCCCAGCCCCGAGTGCGAAGTAAACCAAAAAAACACGCTCTGACGGCATAGTCGGTTCAGAGCGTGGCTTAAATTTTACTTTGGGGTGTTAACCCACAGTTGGGCCAACCAAGCGCATTTCCCAATCTTCAACTTCGCCAGTTTCTAGGCGGCGCTCGACCAACTTGCCCCAAGACTCGACTAACGGCAGCTCAGACAGCTGAGTGAGTTCTTTTCTATCTAAACAGCCAGTGAAAACCGCGCCCATGATGCGAGCCAGTGGCCATTCTGGATAAGGTCTTTCGCACAGAATAATCTCGTCACCTGCACCGATATCGCCTTCTTCCAACACTCGGAAATACCAGCCTGTTCGAAGCGTATCTTGCAGTCTTCTCGCCATGTCGTGTTGGTCAAAACGTACGTTAAGTTTCCAACAAGGCATGCGACCTTGCGACACTTCCAGTAGTGTTGAGCCGATGCGAATTTTATCTTTCAAGCAAATCGTGGATTCGGTGACGCCTTCGGAGCTGATGTTTTCGCCAAAGCCGCCGGCGGATTGGAAAATTGGTCTTTTGCCTAATTCTTGTTGCCAGATTGGGTAGTGCTCGCTTGGGTAAAGATGAAGCGCTTTTTGAATGCCACCATGAAAGCGCGGATCACCTTGCTCATCACTGGTAAAACCAAGCTCTGTTGCGTGCTGGCGCTCAGGTAGCACTTGTTTGTTGATTGCGCTTTGCGCTCCATGAGCATAAGGGACGGTTTTCCCTGCTAGCACAGCTTTTACGACGCCGATTTTCTTCATATAACCTCCTTATTATTTGAATGAGAGATAAAGTGTTTACCTTCATTCGCGATGCGGAGCATGATAGCCTAGTAAACGTGTGTCGGAGTAGGGATGAAAAGACAACTAACAATGCTAACTCGCCAAATTGATTCGAAGTCAGGCGTCGTCACCTCCAATGAGATGATGGCCGCGAATCCCCATTCTCCTGTTTTAGTGAAAACCATCGACATGCCAAAAGGTTACATTGATGCGCTGCATCAACACACTTGGCATCAAATCATCTTTCCTATCAAAGGGTTATTGCAAACACAAACTGAGCATTATCAGCACTTGGTTCCGCACACCTCTGCGTTATTTGTTCCTGCGGGTGTTCAACACGAGTCGATTGCTCTAAGCAATACGATATTTGTTGGTATTTACCTCAACCCTGAGTTTGGTGCGACGTACGAGCCACAAGTGAGAACCATTGCTTTAACGTCGTTTTTAAATGAGCTTTTACAAGAGATCCGCAGACAGTGTGAAGGTGAGACAAGCCACGAAGAAGTGTTGCATTTGCTGGCGGTACTGCATGATCAAATTTTGAAACGCAACGTGCAGACATTTCAGTTATTGCTGCCACAAGACAGACGACTAAAACTGATTTTCGAGCAATTGACTGACGAGCCCGCGTTGAGCTGTTCGCTAAAAGAGTGGGGGGAGAAAATTGGGGCGTCTGAGCGTACTTTATCACGGTTGTTCGCCAAGGAATTCAACACTTCATTTCTACTTTGGCGGCAACAAATTCGGCTAATTTACTCGCTTTCTTTGTTAGATGAATCGTTGCCAATCCAAGCCATTGCAGACCTAGTGGGTTATCAAAACGACTCATCCTACATCAAAGCATTTAAAGCCTATTTTGATATGACGCCACAACAGTTTAGAGTGAACGGCGCATCGCGCAGGTAGAAATACAGAGCTTCGACTTCACTTAATGCTTTTGAGTAGAAGTCGCGAAACTTCCTTTTTGAATTTCAATTACATGGTATGAATAACAATGGCACCAACGATAAATACTCGAGTGAATCAATTCTGTTTTGGTCAACCCAAAACGTCGCTGTCGTTGGAAAAAGAGCCCCTCAATCCGCTTGCTCAGGGCAAGGTTCGGGTGAGACTCGAAGCTACAAACATTAACCCAAGTGACTTGCTTTCCATTCATGGTGTTGGGCAATACCGCCGCGTTCACGTACCACCTCGCGTGCCGGGATTTGAAGCGGTTGGGCGTGTGGTGGAAGTCAGTGCTGTCGGTCACGCTGGCCTTCAAGTTGGGCAAAAAGTGTTGGTGGCGATGAGTGGTACTTGGCAATACTACATCGATGCTTCGCCCGAGAATCTTTTTCCGCTACCTGAAAGTTTGGATAACGGCTATGCCTGCCAGTTGTACATCAACGCGCTAACCGCGTGGGTGATCACTACTAAAGTGGCTAAGTTGAACAAAAGTGATGTGGTGATCATCAATGCGGCAGGGTCAGCGATCGGTAAGATATTTGCCCAGCTCGCCCATTCACTGGGTTTTGCACTGATTGCTGTGACCTCAAAGCGAGACGAGTATCCGTACGATACCATTCCAGTGTTGGACGCGAAGAAAGACTTACAAGCGCAGCTGCAAACGCGCCAACTG
Source organism: Vibrio sp. Vb1127 (assembly GCF_033338735.1). NCBI lineage: Bacteria > Pseudomonadati > Pseudomonadota > Gammaproteobacteria > Vibrionales > Vibrionaceae > Vibrio > Vibrio sp. Vb1127. The sequence continues at coordinate 155,988 of NZ_JAWOTF010000006.1, forward strand.
CCACAACCAACGGTCGCTCTGGACGCGATAGGTGGTGAGGCTGGCACGGATCTTATTCGTACCTTGAAAGAAAACGGCCAATACATCAACTACGGAACATTGTCGTTAACGCCTTATACGCCTGAGTTTTTTGAATCGATGAAGGCCAACAACATCGACTTTAGTACATTCTTTTTGCGGTATTGGGAAGAATCGGTAGGTAAAGGCGGGAGAAAGACGGTGTTCGCTGAAATGTTAGAACATTTTATTAGCAGCGACATAAAGTTAAACGTTGCATATTATCTGCCGTTAGAGGACTTTCAAACAGCGATTGAAATGGTTGAGCGACGCTCGTCAGCAGTGTCAGGAAAAATCATTTTGACGCTGTGAATTACAGTGAGCCTGTTGAGAAAAGGGAGGATAAAATCCTCCCTTTTTTATGGGTTTACTTGTAATGATTGGGCTATTTTAGATGGAAGATTTGCTCTGTTTCGAGCGATGTCATCGCACGTACTTGACGCCAAATGTAATAAAAAATACCGAACATCATCAACATACTTGGGATGGCAATCATTGGGTAACTGTACAGCGTCATTTTCCCTAACTCTTCGTTAAAGGCAGCAGTACCAGAAGGGCTAGTCACAATCCAAGTCGCAAGGAAGTAGTTCATTGCAGATGAGAACGCAAAAGTACTTGCAAACAGGTAGTTAGAAGACATAAGGCAACGTTCGAACGCATCGGTTTTACCATTTTCTTTTAAACGTTGGTTAATCAACGCGAGATTCAACACTGTGTCATTCAGTACTAACTTCTGCATCAGTGGGTAGCGGGTAAACGTTGAACCCAAAACCGCTAAACCGATCAGGCCAGGAATCAGGGCTTCTTTTAGTGCTAACCAGCGTGTATCAAGCTCTAACAAGCCGATGCCACCAGTTAGTAGAACACTGATAAAGCCCAGAGCAGAAATAAAGTTAAATTTCTTGTTACGGACAAGGTCCATACCGCCATAAATGATAGGAAATAGCAAAGCGACAACCAGCGCCATTGCTGTCCCTAGATGCTCATCGCCACTAAACTTCATCAAAATGAAGGAAGGGATAAATACGTTGAAAAGGATTTCAAATAAGGGATTCGGCTTTTTCGCCGTCGTGTTACTCATAATGTTTTACTGACTCTACTCTATGTCGGCTGTTATTGTACTTTGACAAGAAGTGTTCATCTAGTCGCGCTTGATGTAAAGCGTTAAAGCGTCGAGTTGTGTAACGACTTATGAAATAGACCGGAGCATAGCCAGTTAGTTTACATGGTTGACTACTTTTTGTGTCTTAATGACTCTCCTTCTGTGCGATGATCTGATTACGCGCTCTGAATAATCGAGTCGCCACTGTGTTGTGGTTGAGCCTCAAGGCTTGGGCAATTTCATCATGATTCAACCCAGCGACTAAGCTCAAGAGCAACGGTTCTCGGTATTTGGGTTCGAGAATCATCATTTGTTTTTGAAGCCAATCTTGGGCCATGTCGTAGTCACTGCCAGGGTAGGTTTTTGTCTGTATTGCACACTCATCAATGTCGACAAAATCATACTGTTTTCTATCAAAGCGCCGAGCATTCTCACGACGCAAAATAGTAATGAGCCAAGACTTCGCGGCGTTGGGGTCATTTAATTTATCAAAGAATCGCCACGCTTTCAGAAAGGTTTCTTGCGCTAAATCTTGAGCAAGGTGGTGATCTTTGCATAACCAATACGCGAGACGGTAGATCTCTTGGTATCGCTCTTTCGTCAGTGCTTCGTAACGTTTACGTTTTTCCATAGCATTAAGATAAAAAGTTTGGAGAGCACGTTGTGTCTGCCAGATGAACGACAACCCTTTTATCGCTTTTACAGTGATAAAAAGGGTTGTTCGATTAGGAAGATAAATTCGAAGAGTTAACCTTCGAAATATCGAAGGGTGGCTCTGATTACTTTCTTACACGCTTAAAATGGTTGGTTGGAAAAACGTGAGTACTGGATGGCATCTGCGACTTCCTGAGCTTTAGACTCTGAAGTCATAAGGTGAAGTAGCTTAAGAGCAGCTTGATAGCTAACTAGGCTACCGTTCGAAGTGATAACGCCATCATCAATGACAAAATTCTGGTCGACTTGTACTTTGACTGCTGGGTAATCTCTTTGAAAGCCGTTTTCACCTCCGGCCCAAGTTGTTGCTTTTTTGCCGTTTAAAAGGCCAGCTTCGGCTAACAAATACGCGCCAGAGCAATTACTTGCCATCCAATCTGCCGCCTTTGAGGTAGTTTTAATAAAGTGAATGAGATCTTTATTTTCGATTAGTGCATCCATGTCATAGCTGGATGTTAAAACCAGTACGTCGAGTTCCGGCAGATCACCAATCCAAGCATCCACACCAATTTTTAATCCTTCTTCAGTGGTGATGGTTTTCTGATCGGAGACGGAAATGGTGAGCACGTCATAATCGCTAAACCAAGTGAGACGACTTGCGACGCCAAAAACCTCTAAAGGCGCAGTAACATCAGAGGTCAGTACGCCATCGTAAACTAGAATACCAATTCGTTTATCTTCGGCATGTGCTGTTTGAAGCACCCCAAAGAATAGGACTAGTGTTGCTATCAATAGTTGTAGTGCATTCTTCAATCCGTTTTTACCCATGGTCTTTTCCTCGCTAACAGAGCATCAAGTTATTGAGGTTCATTATATTTAGGCTAATTAGTGATTGAAGAGCCACTTGGTCTTTACTAAAGTGAATAAAATTCATGAATAGAGTTCATTGGTTATATGGATAAGATACGGTCCCTACGATTTTTTATTGCCACTTTAGATGGCGGTAGTTTTGCTGCGGCTGCCAAAGTGTATGGCACTGACCCTTCGACCGTGAGCAAAGCCATACATCGTCTCGAAAGCGATTTGGGTATACAGCTTTTTCAACGTTCTACGCGACAGAGCCGCCTGACAGAAGCTGGTCGTCGGTACGCAAATACTGCTAGGTTTGTACTGGAAGAGCTGGCGGCATGTGAGGATTCATTAAAAAGTCACAATGATGCACTTTCAGGGCAGCTTAAGATTAATGTGCCTGTCTCGTACGGTCGCCTCTATATTCGTCCTTTGTTAAAAGAGTTTTGCCGCCGCTACCCTAACATCACTATCGATATTCATTACGATGACGCCTACGTTGATATTATTGAGCAAGGTATTGATGTGTCGATTCGCTCTGGTGTCGCTCACGATAGTCAATTGATTGTGCGTCAGCTCAGCCCTATCGATTTTATCATTTGTGCCAGTCAGGATTACTTAGCGCGCCATGGTGTTCCGAGTAGCCCGGATGTATTCAATGACCATTCTTGGGTTCGTTTTCGTTTTAAACAAACGGGGAAACTGTTGCCGATTCGGATGCCAGAACCAGACGGTGCGAGTGAATATGACCCCGAAAGAAACTATATTGTAAATGACGGTGAATCCATGGCAGAGCTTTGCGCAGAAGGCTTAGGATTAACTCAGATTCCTCATTTTATCGCGAGAGACTGGCTTAAAGCGGGGCGTTTAGTGCCGATATTTCCGAGCATGCGCCAAGCAGGAAATGGCGTGTATCTTCTCTATGCCAACCGGGAATATGTGCCTGCACGAGTTAGGGTGTTCATCGATTTTATCACTCAAGCAATACAGGATATGGATGAAACGCCATTCCATACTTGGGCTGAAACGTTGCCGATTTATCGACCGAACCAAGGTGATTGAAAACTTCATGTGAGTCTTTGGTTAAAAACCCCTAAGCTATATGGTGCTTTTATTGGTTTTTGTTAGTTTATTGGGCGTTATTATCGAAAAGCGCAGTTTGCTCTTCGTCACTCATAAAGGAAAGACAATGCCAACTAAGATCTTAGTGCCTGCTTTGGCCCTACTTCTCAGCGCATGTGGCGGCGATGGGGAGTCGTCAGCCCCAGCAGAAAGCGGCTCACAAAACACAGGTTCCACATCGTCACAAGGCACATTTGCCGAGCAGATGCTTGCAGCGGTCAACAGCGCCCGCTCTACTACACAACAGTGTGGCGCAACCACCATGCCACCTGTTGGGGCCCTGACTTGGAGCTACGATTTGGAAAGCGCCGCTTATCGACATTCAAGCGATATGGCGAACAGCGATTTCATGAGCCACACAGGCTCTGATGGCAGCAAAATGTCAGATCGAGTTAACGCAACGGGTTATGCTTGGAGCGCCATTGGTGAGAATGTCGCCGTAGGGCAAAGCAGCATTAACGCCGTCATTAATGCTTGGTTATCGAGTGAAGGTCACTGCCTTAATATCATGAGTGCGGATTTTGATCAGATGGGCGCGTCGCTTGTCGAAAATCACTCTGCACGCTACGGATATTACTGGACTCAGGTTTTTGCCAAACAGCGCTAATGCGATAAAGAAGCCTGATAGATAAAATAAAACGCCAGCAGTCACTATCTGCTGGCGTTTTATTATTTACATCTCTTTTAGCTTGTCAGGTTACGAAGTTTTGGGTCATCCGCCAGGTATTCAACAAATTCAATCTCAAAACCGGCAGGGTCAACAAAATACACATTTTTGCGGTATGGTTCATCAGCACCAGGTTGGGCAATCGGATAACCTGCATCGGTTAGTCTTTTGATGATTGCATCGACGTTGTTGGTCACATAAGCAAAATGCGCTAGCCCAACTTGGTGCCCGCTCAACTCGCGGTTTTCTCCTTCGCCATGGTCACTCATGGCTATGTATTGATACTCGTCGCCAAAATGTAGCCAGTTTCTTGGTTTGCCACTCCATTCGCCTTTACCTTCATCACGCACGTACCAATGTGGAAATGCAGTTTGGTAAAACTTCAGCATTTCAGGGATATCTTTCACGACTAAGTTAATATGTTCTAGTTGGATCATGATGTGCTCCTTTTTGTCATTTTCTAGCCAACGATGAATATGCTAAAACCTCAAGTTAAGTTTAGGTAAAGGGCTTTTTTGATTTTATTTGTAGACGCCATGTATAAAGGTCAGGCCGCTGACACTGAAGAGTTGGCTCACACAGAAATCATTGAAACCTTGTGCAAGATTGGAAAGATGTTACATGATGGGGACTTCCAGTTAACCGTTTGATTTAAGTAAGCAAAAGATGAAGGTTTTTACACTTAATCATGATGTTGAGAATTTCCCTTTGTTACAAGAAACTCAACTAGAGATTTCTATACAATACTCGGATGGCGATTTGCGGGAGTTATATGGTGAGCGTGTCGCTGATACTTGGATGATTATTGATTTGGAGTGGGTGAGTGATAACCACATGCTTACAACAAAACCTGATTTTGCAATCTGGCGTGCAGGCGAGTTTGCTTGTTCTGAGTCCGCATATAATCAAATAAACGAAGCTCTTGATTCCAGTTGTGAGTTTTTGCCATTACGCGTCGCTGGCGAGCGTTGGTATGCCATAAACATACTCAAAACTTGCGATGCCATTGATAAGGATCGCACTGTGTTAAATGTAAGAGCTAATGGTAAGCCAAGTCGTGTAAAGCGGTTTAAAAAATTAGTGTTGAGTAGTAAATCAATCAAATCCGGAGGCTTGTTCAGGATTGAAAATAACGGAAGCGGTGTTTACTGCAATGATGAATTAGGTGGTTTGTATGAAATTTACCATCGTTGTCAGCTAAAAGGTCTGATATTTGAAGCAGTAGAAACGAGTTAAAGCCCGCAATGTTTCACCCTAAGTGTATTTCGGCAGCTTTATTTTACTCTGTTATTTCTAGTAATAATTTGTTTCCCCCCCCCCAAAAAAAAACCAAAAAAGCCAGCAGTTAATACCTGCTGGCAAAGTCTTTGGGCTTCTAGGTTTTTTGATTTTATTTCTTGTTACTCATCGCTGTCACGGTGCCCCGATTGGTTTTCCGGGGAAGAAAACACAGCACCGTGCGCTTTGTGTTCAAGAAATTGGAGATTAACCTTGCTTACGGATTAGGTAGTCAAATGCGCCCAAGCTTGCTTTTGCACCTTCACCCATTGCAATGATGATCTGTTTGTAAGGAACGGTTGTTGCGTCACCCGCTGCGAACACACCTTCTAGGCTAGTATCGCCACGGCTACCGACTTCAATTTCGCCGCGCTCGGATAGCGCTACTTCTGAATCTTTTAGCCATTCTGTGTTTGGCACTAGACCGATTTGAACAAAGATACCTGACAGTTCAATCTCTTTGATTTCATCTGTGTTGCGGTCTTTGTACTTCAAGCTTGTTACGCGAGTACCGTCACCCACTACTTCAGTAGTTTGCGCCATGGTGATGATGTCTACGTTTAGTAGTGAGTTCGCTTTGTCGATAAGCACTTGGTCTGCGCGAAGTACGTCTGCGAATTCAAGAACTGTTACGTGTTCTACGATACCAGCAAGGTCGATAGCGGCTTCGATGCCTGAGTTACCACCCCCGATAACCGCAGTTTTCTTGCCTTTGAACAGTGGGCCGTCACAGTGTGGGCAGTACGCGACGCCTTTGTTGCGGTACTCTTGCTCACCCGGAACGTTCATTTCACGCCAGCGTGCACCAGGGCTAAGGATTACACTCTTACTCTTCAGCGTTGCGCCGCTTTCAAGTTGGATGTGAATCAAACCATCTTCTGTGTGTGCTGCGCCCATTAGCTTCTCAGCTTGTTGCTCAGTCACAACGTCTACGTCGTATTCTTTTAGGTGTTCTGCTAGGTCAGTCGCCAGTTTTGGACCTTCAGTGCGTTTTACCGAAATGAAGTTCTCAATTGCCATGGTGTCCATCACCTGACCACCAAAGCGTTTAGCAACCACACCAGTGCGAATACCTTTACGAGCAGCGTATAGAGCAGCTGCGCTACCGCCAGGACCACCGCCGACAACAAGTACGTCGTATGGGTCTTTTTCGCTCAGTGCTTTTGCGGCTTTCTCGCTCGCGCCGTCATCCACTTTGTTTAGGATTTCAGTCAGAGACATACGACCTTGACCGAATAGCTCACCGTTCACGAATACACTTGGTACGGCCATGATGTCGCGTTGTTTTACTTCATCTTGGAATAAGCCACCGTCGATCATGGTTGCTTTTACTTTCGGGTTGATCGCCGCCATCATGTTGAACGCTTGAACCACGTCCGGACAGTTTTGACACGACAGTGAAATGAAGATTTCTACGTCTAGATCTTTGTCTAGTGCTGCGATTTGCTCAATCACTTCTGGTTCTAGTTTGATTGGGTGACCGCCCGAATGAAGCAGTGCCAATACTAGAGAGGTAAATTCGTGACCCATTGGCAAGCCTGCAAAGCGTAGTGCTGTGCCTTTTGCTGGGTTAGTTACCGCCATCACTGGTTTACGTGCGCTTGCGTTGTCGTCACGTTCAACAGTGATTAGGCCGCTCATCTCTGCGATTTGGTTCGCTAGAGACAAAATGTCATTCGATGCTTTGCTTTCATCTAGACTAACCACTAAACGAACTTCTTCTTTTACATTAGCCAGATATTGTTTGAGTTGTTGTTGGATCGCTTGGTCTAACATAGTTGTTACTACCTTAATTAAAACTAAAAAGTGGTTACTGTAGATAAAACCTGAGGGGGAGAGAGCAAATCAGGCAGAAGGTCGTCAAGGTATCTAACCTGAAGTGCTCTCTAATTCAGTTCTAATCAGAAAAAGGAAATCGGGAACTGATTAGAACTTAAATTTCAGTGGCTTAGATTTTGCCAACTAGGTCTAGTGATGGAGCTAGTGTCTCTTCACCTTCTTTCCATTTAGCTGGGCAAACTTCGCCTGGGTGTGCTGCTACGTATTGAGCTGCTTTCACTTTGCGTAGTAGGTCTTCTGCGTCACGACCGATACCTTCAGCAGTGATTTCCATTGCTTGGATAGTACCTTCTGGGTCGATTAGGAACGTAGCGCGGTCTGCAAGACCTTGACCTTCACGCATCACACCGAAGTTGTTTGTGATGTTGCCTGTTTGGTCGCCAAGCATGTAGTACTGAATCTTACCGATTGTGTCTGAGCTGTCGTGCCATGCTTTGTGAGTGAAGTGTGTGTCAGTTGATACTGAGTAAACTTCTACGCCACGTTTTTGTAGCTCTTCGTAGTGGTCTGCTAGGTCGCCCAGTTCTGTTGGACATACAAACGTAAAGTCTGCTGGGTAGAAGAAGAATACTGCCCATTTACCTAGAACGTCTTGTTCTGTTACTTCAACGAATTCGCCGTTTTTGTACGCTGTAGCTGCAAATGGTTTGATTTGAGTATTAATCATAATTTACTTTCCTTTGAATGTTTTAAGCTGAGCTGTTGTTGCTTTCGGAAAGTATATTCTCATCGGAGTGTGTTTAAGGAAAATCGCTTGTAACTATCCTATTGATAGCCATTTCCTATTTCACTTGATAGGGAAATCCGATGTAAGTGAGTTTGCTTTGATAGGTTTTATTGAAGATGAACGCAGATTAGCAATAGAGAATACCGATGATTACTTTGAGTAGATCTTCTCGCTAAGATCGAAAGAGCCTGCATCTCGGCAGGCTCTTTCTAATAGGAAGTGGTGAAGCGGATGCTTCTATCTTGTTAGCTCAGATTGTCGAGCACTTTGCCACACAACTTCTTCAGCATGATCATTTCATCTAGCTCTAAGGTGATTTTACACATCATGGCGTTTGGCACTGACTTGGCTTGTTCTTTAAGGTCACGACCTTGTTCTGTTAGGTTGAGTACGCGAACGCGTTCATCGGTTTCACGGCGCCCACGCTCTACATAACCTTTTGCTTCTAAGCGTTTAAGTAGCGGCGTGAGTGTGCCTGAGTCCAAATGCAGTTGAGACCCCAATTCTTTTACGCTGGCACCGTCTTTTTCCCACAGCACCATCATCACTAAGTACTGCGAATAAGTCAGATCAAGCTCGTCCAGCAACGGGCGGTAAGCTCGGATCACTGCATTTGCTGCGCTGTAGAGCGGGAAGCAAACTTGGTTTTCGAGTAAGAGTTTATCGTCGTCGGTCATGGTGTTGTCGGTGTAACACTGGCTCATTGGTGTTGCCTACCTGCTTACAGAGAAAGAGAGTTATAAAATAAATTGTGCACAATATAGTTGCAAACTATCTTCACTTCGATATAAGATTGTAAGCAATTAAATTGTGCGCAACTTAAATTAAGAAGGACACTCGCATGACTACTCTATACAAAACTCAAGCTACCGCTTTGGCTGGTCGTAATGGTCAAGTAAAAACTGATGACGGTCTTCTCGACCTAGAGCTGTCATACCCGAAGGAAATGGGCGGCACAGGCGCAGCAACTAACCCAGAACAGCTTTTTGCAGCGGGCTATTCAGCATGTTTTTCTAACGCGATTCTGCACGTAGCGCGTGAAGGTAAAGTAGACCTGAAAAGTGCACCCGTAACAGCGCAAGTGGGCATCGGTCCTAACGATAACGGCGGCTTTGCACTGACAGTGAGCCTAGCGGTAGAGCTAGATATGCCACAAGAACAAGCATTAGAGCTAACGCGCATCGCACACCAAGTTTGCCCATATTCAAACGCAGTTCGTGGCAACATTGATGTCGCAGTAACGGTAAACGGCGAAGCAATTTAAGCGGTTCTTATCACTGCACAAAGACAAGAAAGCCTGCAAGTACGCAGGCTTTTTTGATTGGTATGAGTCGAGAATACTTAACGCGACTCTAGCGGGTAAGAGCGGTAGCTCCACATGCCGTATGTACGCAGTGCATCGCGGTAGATACCAAGCAGTTCGCTATCGCTGGCTTTGGCTAAGTCTTTAAGTGGCTTGTCTGGGTAGCTCACAGTGTCGAAAGTGATGCCTTGTGGGCCAGTTTGCCAGCTTGCGATTTCAAACAAGGTTTGACCACGACGTACGTGGCTCGCTGAGCTGATGATGGTCGCGTGCTTGATGTTATGACGTGCCAATGCGTAGCTGCTGAATAGGGCGTTACCTACCGTGCTGGTGGCGTAGTTTTCTTCAATGATGCGATCTTTGCTGATGCCTTTTTCAATCAGCCAATCCGCCATTAACTTGCCTTCGGTTTTGTGGTTCTTCGGTACACCACCCGTCAATACGATCAACGCGTCTGGGTTTGCTTTTGCCATGGCTAGCGTGGTTTCCAAACGCTCAACCAAGATTTGATGCATTGAACCATCTGGGTTCAGTGCGTATCCCAATGTGACGATTGCGCCTTTGTCATCCAGTTTGCCTTTATCGGCTTTCTCTTTTAGTGGCGTTGCAAGTACGCGGTCTACGGTGTCGAAGATGCGTTGGATATCTGCCGCTTTACCTGCATTGAGTTTAGTGAGCGTCGCCATGTGTTTTGCTGATTCCGCTTGGTTGCCCTCAAAGCGTTGCCATACCGCTAAGTAAGCGTGCAAATCCACATCGTCTGGCGCGACAGAAAGAGCTTGTTCAAACAGTTCAATCGCGCGGTCTGCATTCTTGTTGTAGATCTGCGCGTTTGCCGCAGAAATCAGTAGGTCAGTGCGGTACGGCTCAAGTTTGTAGGCTTCTAGTAAGCGGTCGGTAACAATCTCCATGTTGCTCGGCATTTTGGCGGTAAAACCTGCATGCGAGATACGCGCAGGGGATTTGAATGCTTGTAACGCGTCATTCAGCAGTTGGTCGACAACCTGACGTTTGGTGACGATCTGTGAGTAGTCGGCGGAAGATTGGACGGCAGCATCGTTAGCCGCGATAGAGTATGGGGCAGCAGTCAGCGCAATTACGCTACCAAGAGCAATGGCAAGTAAGTTCTTCTTCATGGAATGTCCTAGAGGTGCTGTAGTACCTAGTTTTTATTGTGCCTAGCGTTGTAGGTCGAACGGGGTCGATGGAATTTTTTCAGTCTAGGTTCGCTTCATGAATAATCTGTGAAATGAATTCCAACTCAGCCGAGCGAATGAGCGCGCGTGGTCAAAACGCGAAGTAGGATCACGAAAATATTGAGGTATTCGTCGTGTTCTAAGTAATTGGATTAAAAGATAAACAGCGTTTGGAAGAACGGATTTAAGCAACCAGAGTAAGAAATGACAAAGCCTGCAACGATGCAGGCTTTTGGTTTATTTGATGGCAGTGCAGAAGCTAACGTCTGCATGATGCGTTTGTGGGTCGAAGCTGTGGTAAAGCTCAAAGCAAGGGCGGTCGTCGTTCTCAATACCGGATTCAATCACTTTGCTCATGACATCATCCCATGCTTTTGAGTATTGACTCGGGTCAGTAATGTGCTGGCGCATCACTGCATACTGACCTCCAGGAAAGTCTTGCAGCTCAATGCCTTTCGGAACTTCGGTGTCTTCTGGCACCATCAAGCAGATATCAGTGCGACACTTCTCGTCTGGCGTGATTTCAGGATTGTCATGGTAGATGAAGATGCAGGTATTGCCCGCCAAACCTTTCATTCCTGCCCATTGATACAGGCGACCTGACGGCTCTTCATAGCCTTGGCCGTAAGGGCCGTTTACACGAATGTAAGCCAGTTTTGCTTTTTCAAAGTTTTGCGTTTCCATTGTCATGCTCCATTTGGTGAGTTCAGAGCCAGTATATGAATCGCTTGGTGTTACTTCGTTTCCATTCTTGCGCAACGTGTGTCCAATCTTGCTGTTTCGTGCTAATTCAGAAAACTGCTGGTAGTTCTCACAGTCACGAAAGGCCGTAGGTGTAACGCCATAATGTTGTTTGAAGGCTTTGGCTAAGCTCTGTGAACTAGAAAATCCGTACTCTAGGGCAATGTTCAATACCGGTTGCTTGGATTTGAACAAGTCATCGGCGGCGGCTTCTAGACGTAAACGTCGAATGAAGTCGGCCAGTGTTTCGCCTTGCACGGCTTTGAAGGTGCGATGAAAGTGATAAGGGGAAAGGTTCGCCAGCGCGGCCACTTCTGGCAGGTTGAGTGGCTCATTAAAGTGTTGTTCTAAATAACGAATCACAGGAACCAGTCGTTGGTGGTAGTCGACGCGCATCGTGGTATTTCCTTGTTCTTTTCAGCTTGTATTCTCTGCTCAAAGCCTACCGCAATCCAACAAGCTTGCAAGGGATCAGGGTGAGAAATGCGTGGCGAGATGCGCGTCAATCAGTCACACTCAACGAGCAGATGTTTAAGCAAATACGTTGCGCTCATTATCTTTACTAACCACTAGGACAATCATGATAGCTTGGAAACAGTCTCTGTCAGAGTACGAATGGCTCATTCATCAAGTTTGGTACTTGGAAGTGCCAGAGGGTGAAGTCATTGACCCCAAGCCGCACCTTATCCCAAACCCGCGTGCTCATTTACTCTTTACGCCACCAGAGCAAGGCTACAGCTACGACACGGGACACACAAAGCTTGCTGGCAAAGGCTGTCACTTGTTAATGGCTAACGAACATTTACTGTTGTTGGAAGATACGGCTCCCATCAAGCGTATTGGTATCACCTTTCGCCCAGAGGGTTTTTATGCCATTGAATCACGGTTTAGTGATGCATCCCAAGTAGCTGCAATTAACCAATGCGAATGGTTTGATTGGCTTAACGCGGCGTTTGATGTGCGCTTTCAACAAGGGTTATGGCAGCTAGAGTTGCAAGATTCACCGCAATGTTTGCTGGAATATATCAAGCGACATTTAGATGCGTTAGATATCGAACCTTGCCGTACCAAACCGTTTTTGGCATCGAAAAAAGCGGTATCCGTGATGGACGCTCAAGCGCTACGTTCACCTGAGTTAGCGATGGATATTGATGAGATAGCCAAACAGTGCGCCTGTTCTCGCAGAACGCTTGAGCGCAGTTTCAAACAAGTGGTGGGGTTGAGCGTTAAGCAGTATCAACAAATGGCGCGTCTGGAGCAGATGATTTTGACTCTCTACAAGCAACAAGAAGCGATTGATTGGGCGAGTTTCTCACAACAATTTGGTTTCAGTGACCAATCGCATTTGATTCGTACCCTCAAACAGCAGCTAAGAAAAACGCCAAGCAAATACTTGAAAAAGCGCGACTTAACCATCGATATCTATGGCGATTTTGAGTCGTAATACATTGCTAATCAGCCCGAAAGTTGTCGCAAAAATCCAATTTTTCTCTTATCCGCTGGGCTACTATCTTCAGCAGATAACGAGGTAACACATGTCATATCAAAAACTAAAACAAGGCGAAGCCATCCCATTTAATGAATCGTTGACTATCCAACTGATTCAAGGCTCTGATTTACAAGATATTATCGAGATGTTGAACGACGATAAGGTCAATCAGTATCTGTTCTTCGCACCTGCTGACAACAGCCTATATGAGGGTTTCTTTGGCCCTATTATTGAAAATACGGCACAAGCGATCAAAGAAGGTGTTTGGCCAGACAGTCCAACGTTCGTGATTCGTGGCCAACAAGGTCAGTACATGGGAATGTGTGCAGTGACCGCAGTGATGTTCTTAACTGGCAACTACGAAGTAGGTTATCAATTACCAACTTGTGCATGGGGTAAAGGCGTTGCGACTCGCGCTTGCCAAATGATGACCGAGATTGGATTTACTGAGCTAAACGCTCATAAAGTCAGTGCCGATTGCTACGCTTCTAATGTTGGCTCTTACAAGACGTTAGAGAAAAATGGTTTTACTCAAGAAGGCCGTCAGAAAGACTACTACAAACTAGAGCAAGGTTTTGACGACAAGCTCTACTACGGTATGACCGCAGAACAATTCGCGTCTTTAAATCGCTAATAATTAGCTAACAAAAAAGGCTGTTAACCCACATGTTCGGGGTAACGGCCTTTTCTATATTCAGCGCTAAATGGCTAAGACTTAGTTGCCTTGGTTTTGGCTTTGAAGCTTCTCTTTTGCTTCTTCAACCTTTGAGAAATCCAATCCCAACTCGTCTACGGCTTCTTTAATTAGCGCAGGGTTTTGCATCACTTGCGCCATCAGCATTTGTAGCTTGTCTTGTGGCAAACCTAGTTGGCTGATTGTTGCCATTGCCGCTAGAGGGTTTTGCGTCAGAGTCTGAAAAATCTCGTTGATTTGCTCATCGCTGATGTTGTTCTCTTTTAGCAGCGCAATAATCGGGTTCATCGCATTTCCTTTTAATCATTCATTGGATGACACTGAGGTGCAGTGTATCACTCGGTTACCTGTGTTTGTACTAGCTGAATAATTGGGGTAATCACTCAACTTTTCAATACCCCGTTAGTTCCATATAACCAGTCCCAGAATGAGAGCCCTTAATTCGCACTGGACCTTCCCAGTAAGGCACCGAAAGTGGCATTTTCGCGCTCGGGTTGAGTGCCGAAACCGTAAGCTCGATTTGCTGGTTAGGAATCGACACTTGCCACTGGGTTGGATACTTTCGCCCTTGGATTTCTGTTTGCTTGGTCGCCTTTAACTGAATGTCTTTTTGTGGGATAGCGATACCAGAGCCATCTTGCTGCATCAGCCTTGCGCTGGAGTAACCGGCTGCTCCGGTTTTAGAATCCCGCAATTGGAACACCACCAAACTGGTCTCGTCACTCAACCTTAAGGCAAACCAGTCCCAGCCTTGTTGTGAGTCGAGTAAGAATTGCGAGCTCCACTCTCGATCTATCCAACCTTTGCCGGATACTTGATGGGTTTCTCCGTCGATAGTGACCTCACCGGAGACTTCAATAAACGGTTGGCTGTAATAATACGAAGCCACCTGACCATCGGCACTTTTGGTGCTGTACCCTTGCTCGCCTTGCTTTTGATAAGGTGCGCTGCTGGTAAGGGTCAGCGCATAGCCAAACTGTTCGGAGTTCGCCTTCAATGTGGCAGGGAAGAGGTCGTTGGTTGAAGAGGTCCACTGCCAATCATCGAGATAAACTCGAAATGGTGAAGTGTCGACGCCAGCGAGGGATGTTTGATCGCGCGACCATTTTTCATCGGCGTAGTGTTTGTCCGCGGTCGTGACTGCGCTGTGCGCCATGTAGATTTGTTGAGCTTGCCACTCGGTTTTCTTCACGTCATCTTCGTCCGTTGGCGGCGCAGCAGCAAAGCGAAATTGTGTCCATTGAACGCCAAGTGGGTTGCCATCTTCATCAATTACGTTAGCGGTTAAGTACCACCATTCATGACGAAAGTTTGGGTGCGCTTGATGGTCTGCTGGGAAGGTGAGTTCAATCCCTTTTTCTACGGGTGTGAATAAGTTGCTCTCGCTTTGTGTATCTCCACTGCCCAGCAACGTGCCCATATTTTGCGTGCCCATATTTTTTTGTTGGGCATCTTCACAACCGAATAGGAATAAGCTGCTTATGAGTAGAGTAAGCTTGCTTGCCAATCGAACCATCACAACACCTCGCTTTGCAAACTGGATACGACAGGCTTACTGACCAATCGCCACAGCGGAATCAAGGTTGCGATCACTGCCACCAAGATGGTGATTGCCGCAATGCTCAGCGCATCACTCCAATTCCACAGATAATTTAAGCTCCAACCAAAAGCGCGCAAGGTGACAATATCTGTCAGCACATATCCCACCATGGCTCCTAAAGGTAGGGCAATAACCAGCGTAAAACTGACTAAAGCGACGATCTGTCCGACCACCATGGTCATTAATTTACGACGGCTGACGCCAAGTGCATACAGCCTTGCAATAGCGGCTTTACGCGCGTCGAGTAACATGAAACAAGCACTGAACAAGCCAATCACCGCGACCATTAAAGTCACACCGTTGAGTGCGCGGGTAATGGCGAAGGTCTGCGAGAAAATATCCAACGCGATGGATTTGATTTGCGCCTGATCGTAGAGCTGATTTGGGTGCAGATTCAATTGCTCGCGCAGTTGCTCGTAGACGATTTGTGGGTCACCCGAGACTTTAATACCAAGGCTTGTTGGCAGGTCGGTAAAGCCACTCTCTTGCCATAATTTGGGTGCTAATAAGACTTCACCGTTGGGTGAGCCGTAATCGTGGAATACCGCACCCACAAGCAGGTTCTTATCTGGAACAGCATCAAGCGTGAGCTCGCTACCCAGTGATAAACCCAGTTTGACCGCAGTAGGTTCACTGATCGCGACTAACTTACCTTGATAAAAGCGTGACCAGAAGTTTTCCAAGTGCGATTTGAATACCATGGTTTGTTCTAAGGTGTCTTTGTCTTTGGTGCCAAGCAAAATCGGTAAGCCTTGCAGGTTATCGTCGACGTAGTATTGCTTGTAGACGGTCTCAACCTTATCGAACTGCCCTAATGCGCGCTCTACATCAGCGATTTCTCCTTGCGCAGGGCTGACGTAAATATCGGCGTGCAGCCTTTGTTCTAACCACTGTTTAAGGGTGGATTCAAAGCTGCCCACTAAGGTGTTCATCCCCATATTGGCAGTAACGGCGAGTAGCAGTGCCATCATGGCGAGAGAAAGCGGAGAAATCAGCTCGCGCAGCTCAGCAAACAGATACTGCATCAAACCGGAACTGGTGCGTTTTTCACACCAATTGGCTAATACGCTGATTGTTTTGGGTAGATACAAAGGAATCGACACCACAAGCACGCCGAGCCACGCCATGGTAAATCGGTGGTGCTCACTCAGCCATAAACCCGCAAGCGCAAGAATCGTTAACGCAGCACCTATCAAAAACAATTGGTTTTCGTTAGAGGCTTCAGGTGCTTGATAAAATCCGCCATGAGAGGAAAGCGGTTGGCGCACTCGCTGTTTAAAGTGCTGCCAACATGCCAATAGGGTGGCGGCTAACGTGAGCAGCAATGCTTGCGCCCACCATTGCCACTGCCAAGTGCCGGGCAGCAGTGTTGCGCCGTAAAGTTGTTCTAAAGTCAGTGCTACGGTCGGGTGCAGCCAATGGCTGAGCTGTATGCCCAACACAAAACCGAGGGAAGCGCCGATGGTAACGAGAAGAGTGAGCTCAACTAACAGCGCAGAGAACACAATGCTCGGCGCAACACCCGCTTGTTGAATTTGCACTAACAGCCGATTGCGTTTCAGCAAGCTGTACTTTACGCCGTTGTAAGCGATGAACAGCCCGACTAAAAACGCGAGTAAGCTCATTGCGGTGAGGTTGAGGTGAAAGCTGTCGGTCAGCGAACCAAGGTCTGTACTTTGGTTATTGGAAATCCATTGCCCTTGATCGCTAATCAGCTTCTGCCAATTTGCCTGCGTGTCTTTATCCCCTTTATCACCCGAATGGAAAACTGCAATGTAACTGAGCTGCCCTTGTTTATTGAGCAGTTGCTGTGCAAAGCCAATGTCCATCAACATTCGGCTACCTAACTGCCATTCGTCTGGTAGCACCACCACTTGGGTTGGAATGTCATCCAGAGTTAGGGTTTCTACTTCCCCTAAGTTTTGATGTTGAGATTGGCTCATCATCACGATCGGCTTACCGGCCAAAAGCTCAGGTAAAGGTAAAGCACTGTCGAACAAAGACACGTTTTGTTGGTTTTCTGACGAATAGCGCGAACGTGAGGAAATTGCGGCAATCAACTCACTACCTTGCACTGACCAGCGACGCCCTTGTTCGTCTCTCACTCGCCCTTCGATTACAGGTAGTGCTGCACTGAGCCCGTTTTGTCTAAGGGTGAAATAAAGAGACTCGGGCAGATAGTTTTGCCCTGCTGGTGGAATAATTAAGTTCTGAGCTTGTGCGCTAAGCTGCTCGGTAGATTCCGCATAACTTCGTTTGGCATTGAGGTTGATGGCTTGCACCGCAACGAATAAGGTCACAGCCAACACGATACCGATCAGAATCGCGGCGGCTTGCAGTGGCGCCTGCCGATAGTGCGCTGCAAACAGATTCAGGGCGAGTCGAGTATGAGTGAATCTGTTGTTTGATGGCTTAGTTTGCTTCATGGTGAAGCTCATGTTTGTTTACTTGATGGCTGTTCTGTAGCTGACTGTTATCCAATCGCAGCCGTGCTTTCATAAATTCAGCGCATTCATGGCTGTGGGTCACCAAGAGCACGGCGGTATTGCCTTGGGTGGTGATTTCACTGAGTAGTTTCATCACTTCCAAGCCTGCTTTTTGGTCGAGGTTACCTGTGGGTTCATCGGCGAGTAGAAGCTTAGGTTTGTGTGCCAATGCGCGCGCAATCGCGACTCGTTGTTGTTGACCTCCGGAAAGGGCAGAAACATGCCTGTCGAGAAGTTGGCTGATACCTAGAGTCTCGACCAAATAATCGCACCAGTCGTTCCATTTCTGTTGATTCAAATGCAGAGGGAAGGCGATGTTTTGCTGCACGTTGAGCGGCGTTAATAGATTGAATTGCTGGAAGATAACACCGAGTTTTTGATGTCGAAATCGGCTCCATTGTGGGTCTTTCCAAGCCGCCGTGTTATCGCCATCTAACCACAACTCACCATCGGAAAGCGGCTCAAAGCCAGCGATGACATTGAGCAAAGTACTTTTGCCGCTGCCACTTGCGCCCGTCAGCGCAACACTCGCTCCTGTGTTCAACGTGAAGTCGACGCCTTCCAACACGCGATGTGTCTCTTTGCCATCGACAAAGCTTTTGCTGGCGTGTTTGAGTGTGACAAGTGGGCTTTCCATTTCCTCTCCCTGTATTCAAAAGGTGTCGTTTCTTTTGGCAATGCTTATTGCTGTTCGTTCTTTAGAAACTTTAGACAACAATCAGATAAAAACAGCGATTTACATCGATTTCTTAATAACTTGTACTGAAAAGAAGAGGGAAGAGATTAAATGAGGAGGGATATGACAGGCATTAAAAAAGCCCGAGTCAAACTCGAGCTTTCAAATACATTCAGCGTGGTCAGCTTACACGTAGTACGCTTCAACTTCGCCTTTAAGTTTGATTAGCATTGGGTTACCGAAACGGTCTTTTGCTTTAGGAGAAGCAATTTTTACCCAACCTTCGCTGATGCAGTATTCTTCTACGTCAGTACGCTCTTGGCCGTTGATACGAATACCGATTTGGTGCTCGAAGCATTCTTTGATGAAGAATGGGCTACGTGGGTTACCCGCTAGGCGATCTGGTAGAGCTGGTTTAGCTGTGTCTGTCATTTTGTGTGACCTAAATTCCGTAAAAAGTGCGCTATTGTAGTCAGTGCACTGTGTGTGTTCAAGATATGTTGAGAGTCGATGCGTTGTTTAACTTTCAAGTAACTCCTACAACCCCTTTAAATACTGCGCGTTGGCTGTTGGTTGAATCATGGCATTCAGCGTTTGGACGGTTTGTTCGCTGTGTTCTTCAAGTAGAGCTAAGAACGCGTCAATCAACTCAGGTTTGCTTGCTGAGACTTTCGTTTCGGTCTGGATATCACGCAGATCGATCAACACATCGGTAAACAATTGCGGCAGATCGTGCAGCACTTGCAGGTTTAAGATGTTGTGCTCGCTGTAGATTGAATTGTGGCTGCCTTTTTGTTTTTGCACCAAGTAAGGATTGTCTTTTAAGTTGATGATAGACGTGCGTTTGTCACAGCGTTTCAAACAACTTTTGTTGACCTTCACCTTACGGCATCCTTCGGTTTGTTGAAACAAACATTGGCGGCTCGTGAGTAGAGTGTTCGGGTGATAAATGCTGTAGAAGCTGCGCATGTTTTTCGGACGCTTTATGTGACGCACCTGCTTCATATTCAGCTCGTTAGAAACAAACGCGCCACTTGCCGCGAACTCGTCTTGAAGGCATTTAAACGCGTATGAGTTCACCGTGTTCAGTTGTGGGCCTGCCACCCAGCCTAAGCCGAGCTCTTTTGCGATCATGCCGACACCTGAGTTGTTGGTGATCAACAACTCAGGTTGGATGGTTTCCAAGAATACGCGCGCGGCGTGGTAGTCTTCGCCAATCAAAATGGCTGGGAACCAAGGTTTGAGCATTGGGTTGGCTTGGAACAATTCAATCATCGCGCTCAGTTCACCAGACAATCCCATTGGCAATTGATAGTAAACATCAACGTCGTGGTATTCGCACAGCATGGCTTCTTGTGCTGACGAGATCAGAACCGATAATTTTGGCGCACCTTGGCGAGGTTCTGGTTGAGGTAACGTTGGCAGAGTTGGCACATCAATCGACCCTTTCAAGCTGCTGCCGGATACTTGTGTTGAAGTGACATCGAACGACTTAGTTTGCTCTGCCACTTTCTCAATGATCGCGGTTTTGTCATCGTAGAGTTTCTTTTTCACCGCTTGTACATCATCAGCAGACTGGCATTGGTAAACCTTCGAAAAATGCTTTACAGCATGGTCGCGCGGGTTGTCGATGTACATCGCCTTGCCGAAATCACCTTGCAAAAATGCGTTGGAGAAATCACGGTTGAACACTGTGTATAACTCTGTGGTGTCTTCAGAGAGTTCCAAACCCTCGCACAAGCGATCAATCTGTTTACGCCAGTTATCGACCACGGTGTACACGTAGTGGGATTTCTTAATGCGGCCTTCCACTTTCAACGAATACACACCCGCATCAGCAAGCGCTTCCAAGTCCCCAAAGGCGGAGTTGTCTTTCATATTGAGTGGGTAGTTGTTGCCTGTTTTGGTCGTTTCGTACTGTTCGCGACAAGGTTGGCTACAGCGTCCACGGTTACCTGATGCGCCATTGCGAGCGGAACTGATGTAGCAAATTCCGGAGAATCCGATGCAGTATGAGCCGTGGACAAACACTTCCATCATTACGTTGTGCTCGCGACCAAATTGCGCCAGATGTTTTATCTCACTGATGTTAAGTTCGCGAGATAAGTTTACTCGGCTTGCGGTGAGCTGGTTGAGAAAGAGGATTTGGCCTTCGTTATGCGTGTTCAGTTGCGTTGAAGCGTGCACATCCAAATCGGGAAAGTGATGTTTGAGAATGTAGGCCAGACCGAGATCTTGTACGATCACGCCATCGATTTTGGTGGTGTTCAGTTGGCTGAGCAAGCGAACAATCGCTGGAATTTCACTTTCTAAAATCAGCACATTCAACGTTAGGAAAATCTTACAGCTGTGCTGATGGGCCAACGTTAACACGCCATTTAAGTTATCTAAAGTGAGGTTGGTCGCTCGGTTACGAGCATTGAAGCGGTCGAGCCCACAGTAAATTGCATCGGCGCCAGCGGCAATGGCGGCTTTGATGGAATCTAAATCACCACCGGGTGCTAATAACTCAAATTGATCGCGTGTCACTACTTTTCTCTTTCTTACTAAAATAGGCTGCAAATGTTACGTATTTCACGCTTTTGATGCTCAGCTAGTTAACGCTTTATTAATCTGAATCAATTAATCCGTGTTACACGGTCGACTCTTGAGTGGGTAGAGTGCAATTCGCGATAGCGGAATTTGACTTCTATAGTTTTCCTACACTTGGTTTTTCTATATCTAGTTTTCGACTCAGAGAGAGGAAGGGACGACAAATGAAAAAAGTAATCATTGGGTTGGTCGTGGCGTTGACGTCATTGAGTGCATTGGCTGGGGAGGGTGTGGTAACCGTTGCGAGCACGCATTCAGCAAAAAATACGGCGGATAAATTTGTCGCTATCGCGCAAGAAAAAGGGTTGAACGTCTTTGCGCGCATTAACCATCAAGAGAATGCCACGAAAGTCGATATGACGTTGCGACCAACCGAAGTTATCGTGTTTGGAAACCCTAAAGTAGGCACGCCACTGATGATCTGTGCGCAGGAAGTGGCGCTCGATTTACCCCAAAAAGTGTTGGTGTATGAAGATGATGAAGGCAAAACGTGGTTAGCTTATAACGATCCTATTTATTTAAAGCAGCGCCATCATATTGAAGGCTGTGACGAGGCATTGAACAAAATCAGCGGCGTGCTGGGCAATTTAACCAACGCGGCGGCGAAGTAGGGCTGGTTATTGGCTTCGCTTTTTTTACTCCGAAAACGAAAAAGCCAACCTCACAAGGAGGTTGGCAAATCTTACCTAGATTGGGGGAGGTAAGATCAGGAGGTGGCGAGTACGCTGTGCACTTTTGACTTAATTGAGTCAGACTGCGTGCCGAAAATCGCTTGTAAACTGTCGCCAATCACTAACACATCTCGCGCGCCAAGTGCTTTTAGCTTAGCAACATCAACGTTAGCGATGTCTTTCACCGAGACACGCAGACGAGTGATACACGCATCGACTGACTTAATATTGGCTTTGCCGCCCAATGCAGCTACTACATCCACCGCAATTTCATCAGGCTCTCCGGTAATCTTCACTTCTGCAATGTCGGTTTCACGACCCGGCGTTTTCAGATCCAACTTCACAATTAGGAAGCGGAACAAGCCGTAGTAGAGCGTCGCCCAGATTGGACCGATGATGATGAACATCCACGCGTTGCTCGACATTGGGTAGTAAAGGAAGAACTGGATCGCGCCGTGCGCAAAGTCAGTACTGTGTTTGATTTCCAAAAATGCGGTGATCGCAAACGCAATACCAGTTAGGAAAATATGGATCACGTACAGCACTGGCGCGACGAATAGGAAGGTAAATTCGATTGGCTCTGTGATACCAGTTAACCAAGAGGTCAACGCCGCAGACATCATCAAACCGCCGACGATTTTCTTACGCTCAGGAGACGCGCAGTGGTAAATCGCCAATGCCGCTGCTGGTAGCGCCCACATGGAGTACATAAAGCCACCAGACAGATAACCTGCGGTTTTATCGCCCGCGAAGAAGCGAGTGAGCTCACCAGTAAACTCTTTGCCGGTTTCTGGGTCTACATAGCTGCCGACTTCAAAGAAGAACGGCGCATTCCAGATGTGGTGCAAACCAACCGGGAGTAAAGAACGTTCGCCCGCGCCGTAAACCGCCCACGCGAGTACAGGGTTTTGGTACGCTGCCCAATGAGAGAATGCATCAAGAAGTTGTCCGACAGGTGGCCATGCAAACGCGAGAATCGCACCAACGACGATCGCCGATAAACCGGTGACAATGGGCACAAATCGCTTACCCGCGAAAAAGCCCAAGTACTCTGGCAGTTTGATGTTGTAGAAGCGGTTGTACATGATTGCCGCGACCGCACCAATAAAGATGCCGCCAAACACCCCAGTTTGCAGCGTCTCAACGCCCATGATGGTGGCGTCAGTTTCTAGGCCGCGTAGGCCAGTCACGATACCGAGCGATGCGTTCATAATAATTAGGCCAACTAAGCCTGCGAGCGCAGCGGCACCGTCATTGCCTTTTGATAACCCGAGCGCTACACCGACCGCAAACATCAACTGCATGTTGCCGAACACGCCCTCACCGGCGGCGAGCATCACTTTGTTGACCGCGTCTGGAATAAACGCAAACCCCGCGTTACCAATACCCAGCATCAAGCCAGCCACCGGTAACACCGCCACAGGCAGCATCAACGACCGCCCTATTTTTTGTAGTTGTCCAAATATACTTGCAAACATGGTTTCCTCCTGACGAATGTCAGTGTTGTAGGACCTGATTCCTTCAGGTCATGCTGTTTCACGTAAGGTCAGGATGATCATAGCGAGCAAGGCGGCGCCTAAGGTTACAAAAGGCAATCAGTTTGTAAGTGGCCGCTTACAAATCTCTTACACCGAGAAGTGAAAATTGTAATCGGCTCGATTGTGCATGGGCGTTTAAGAATGCATCATATTGACCAGCGCCAAACTCAGGGGCAGGCACAGGGACGGACACAGGGAAAGTAGGATGGAAAACAAGCAGATACTGGTCGTCGATGACAACCTCGACCTTCGCGAAGCGTTGTCGGATTACCTTGGTCGAGCTGGGTTTGAGGTGCTTTGCGCAGAAAATGGCGACGTGATGTGGCAACTGCTTAACGATCACCATCCTGATTTAATCATCCTCGATATTATGATGCCCGGTGAAGACGGCTTTACCCTGTGTCAGAAACTGCGCAAAAACTCCGATGTTCCGATCATCATGCTGACCGCCGTCACCGAAGAAGCCGACCGAGTCGCAGGGCTAGAAATGGGCGCTGATGACTACATCACCAAGTCATTCAGTCCTCGAGAACTGCTCGCGCGCATCAAAACGATTCTGAGACGCAGCCAATCGACCGCCAATAGCAAACTGACGCGTAAAGTGCGTTTTGACGATTGGTTATTAGATACCGTAACCCGGCAACTGACCCACGTTGCTAGCCGCGAGGTCAAGCAACTGAGTGGCGCGGATTTGTCGCTGCTCGGTTTGTTCGTCAACCACGCGCAATCAATATTGTCGCGCGATGATATTGCGCGCGAGATCTGGGGACGCGATGCCGACCCGTTTGAACGCGGCATTGACGTGCAGATCAGCCGCTTGCGTCATCACCTTGAAGATAAAGACCGCTCTCTGATCTTAACGGTGCGTAATAAAGGCTACATGCTGACCACGGACGTGCACTATGAGAATTAAACGCTGGACGGGGTCACTGGTTGTTCGCACCAGTGTGTTCTTGTTGCTGGTGATCATTCTAGCGCAAGTATTATCCGGGATTATCTGGTATCAACACGCCAGCGAACGCGATAAAGAAGGCCTGACCACCACAGTTAAAAGCTTAGCACTGAGTGCTTCTTCTACCATCGCCTTCTTTCAAACCCTCCCTTCGGAATATCGCCACTTGGTGCTCAATCAACTACGCAACATGGGTGGTACGCGCTTTTTCGTCTCACTCAACAATCACCAGATTGACGTCGACCCGCTGCCAGAGAGCGAGCGCAAAACGTTGGTCATCAACCAAGTTCGTGAAGTATTAGAAAGCGAGCTGAGCGGCATTCCTAATATCGAGGTGGAGTTCACCCAGCGCGACAAACTCAAAGTATTCAACAACGAGCTACCTATCGATGAACTGCCGCTATTGTGGGCGCATTATTCGCTTTCGTTTGGTGACCTCAATCCACCGATTCTGGTGATGCAGGTCGAAGTCGCGCAGAACGAATGGTTTTATCTCGCGGCGGTCCTGCCTGCGCCTTACATCAACCTAGAGACTAACTATTTTGAGCTGCGCCAATGGCTGACGCTATTGGTGTCCGCGCTAATGCTGTTGCTGTGTACCTGGTTTATCGTTCGCAAAGAAATTCAACCAATTCGAGAGCTGGCAAAAGCCGCAACCCTGATGTCGAGCCGACTAGACGTGCCCGAAGTCTCTGAGCGAGGCAGTAACGAACTGAAAGCGGCGGTACGTGCGTTTAACAAGATGAATCGACGCATCGACAGCCATATTAAAGACCGTGAAATGTTGTTCAGCGCCATCTCCCACGATCTGAAAACGCCGATTGCCTGCCTAAAACTGCGAGCGGAAATGCTGGATGACGACGCCGACCGAGAACGCTTTATCCGCCTGAGTAACGACCTAGATTTGATGGTCAAAGGCGCATTGCAATGCATTAAAGAGACCGATATCCACGAGGAAATCGAGCCGATCAATTTCACCCAACTGATTCAGCACATTTCCTCCAATATCGCCGATGCGCCGGACACAATTCGCATCCACGGTGAAATCCGCACCCACTTTGCTGGTAAACCGTTAGCGATTAAGCGCTGCATTCAGAATCTGGTCGATAACGCGCTCAAATACGGCCATCAAGCGGACATTACGCTGAGTGAAAGCCCAGAGTCGATCCAGATTGAAATTGAAGATCACGGTGACGGTGTTGACGATTTATTACTTGAAAAGCTCTGCCAGCCATACTTCCGCGCTAGCAACGATAAAGAAGGCAGCGGGCTGGGGTTAACCATTTCACAGAGTATTGCAAAGGCTCATGGCGGCAACTTGTTGCTGAGCCATTCTCAGTTTGGCGGCCTCTGCGCCACACTGACTTTCCCGAGAGACTGACTATGAACAAACTGGCATTCTTGTTCCCACTGTTGCTCGCCCCTTGCGTCGCTCGCGCTGAGTCGCCACAAGGGGTAGAGTTTTTACATTGGTGGACTTCTGACGGCGAGCAGCAAGCGCTGCAAACACTTAAAGCTCAGCTAAAACAGCACGATATAGAGCTGCTGCAAAGCCCGGTGTTAGGCGGTGGTGGAGACAGTGCGATGACGGTACTGCAAGCTCGCGCGCTGGCGGGCAATCCACCAAGCTTCGCGCAAATCGAAGGGCCAAGTATTAAAGCATGGGATGCCATCGGTATTTTGCACAACGTCAACGCAGTTGCCGATGAGCAGCGCTGGGACGAGGTGCTCTACCCGCTATCTATCGAAATCAATAAAACACAAAACGGCTACATCGCCCTGCCACTTACGCTGCACCGTTTGAACTGGCTGTGGGTCAACCACAAGCTGCTTAAACAACTGAATCTATCCGCGCCGAAAAACTGGCAAGAGATGTTCGCCGCCATGGAGCTTGCGAAGCAAAATGGCATTGTACCGATCGCGGTCGGTGAGCAGCCGTGGCAAGTCGCCCAACTTTTCGAGAACTTAGTGATCTCCACTGGCGGCGTTGAGTTCTACACCAATGCGATGGTCAAACTAGAACGCGACAGCATCGACAGCGACACCCTGCGCCAAGCGTTGACGCAATTTCGTCGCCTCAGTTTGTTGATCGACAACCAATTACCCGACAGTAAGTGGGATACCGCTACCCAAGCGTTAGCCGACGGTCAAGCGCTGTTTCAAATCGGCGGTGATTGGATTTTGGGTGAGCTGCTCGCCAATCAAGTCTCGGTTCCGCAAGAGGTCGGCTGTTACCCAACGCCTGACAGCGATGGTGTATTCCTCTACAACATGGACAGTTTGGTGTTTATGTCGAGCAAGTCGTTTTCTGCCGAGGCGGCTCAGCAAACCGCAAGCGTGCTGGCAGACGTCGAGTTTCAAGCTAAGTTCAATAAGGTAAAAGGCTCGATTCCGGTACGCACTGATATCGACATCAGCGATTTTAATCCGTGTCAGATCCAGTCATATCAAGACTTTCACTACGGCGTTAAACACAACCTCGCT
This sequence comes from Vibrio sp. Vb1127, assembly GCF_033338735.1. Classification (NCBI taxonomy): domain Bacteria; kingdom Pseudomonadati; phylum Pseudomonadota; class Gammaproteobacteria; order Vibrionales; family Vibrionaceae; genus Vibrio; species Vibrio sp. Vb1127. Next base: position 182,705 of record NZ_JAWOTF010000006.1, read on the forward strand.
GTGCCGAGTATGATTGATTCGATGGCGGTCAATCCGGTTGCCCAGCAAGCGATAAACTCGGAAATCTTCCGTTTTTACCGCAATCCCAAAATGGAACCCGACGAGCTGATAAAACGCATTATTGCTATTTCGCAAAGCGGTTAATGGCAATGAATTTGTGCCGAGATGGAATAAAAAAGCCCCAATGATTGGGGCTTGAGTAAAGCGAAGTATGCCGTTTAAAAATAGTGGAAGATCGGCGGTTCATGCATCAAGAAGTTTTGATGGGAGATGTTCCATGCATAGGCGCCCGCTAAGGTAAACACAACATAATCACCAATATCGACGTGGGCGACGTGTTGATTGCGTGCCAGCACATCTTTGGGCGTACAAAGCTGACCGACAAAGGTCGCTTGTGTATGCTGAATTGGGTGAGAAATTTCGTGGTGTTGCTCGCTTTTCAGGATGACGAATGGATGATCATGGCTCTGCGCCGCTGGCGTGCGAAAATGGTGGGTTCCTCCGCGCGCGATGACAAAGTTTTCGCCAAGATTTTGCTTAATATCCAGCACTTCCATTACGTAATAACCGCATGCCGCCGTGATGAAACGTCCGCATTCAAAACGCAGTGTCCAGTCTTGCACTTGCTCTTTAGCGATGAGGAATTCCAACTTGTCGCAAAACTCCATCCACGGAAAGTGTTGCTCAGGGTTTTGGTAGTTAATCCCCATGCCGCCGCCCAAGTTGATCATCAGCTCACCGAGTTCAAACTCTTGTTGCCACGCTTTCACGACTTGGAAATAGCGCTGCATTAACGCTAAGTGACGTTCAACATCGAGCTGATGCGACATCAAGTGAAAATGGAATCCTTTGAGTGACACTTGCGGGAAATCGCGCAGCAACATCAAAGCATTGCTCAGTTCGGACTCGTCAAAACCAAAAGGGGTTGGCTTGCCGCCCATCGCCAACTTGCTGAGCGTGATGTCGCCGATATCAATGTTCATACGCAAAAAGATCGAAGCAGGGCGGTTGAGGCGCTCGGTTAGTGCTCCAATGCGTTGTAGCTCGGTGAGGCTTTCGACATGAATTGCATCGACATCAAGCTCAATCGCTTGTTGCAATTCACTTGGCATTTTTCCTGGGCCACCGAAGATCAATGGCCTATCGAGTTGTTGCTGGTGGAGGTGTGCCAGCTCCCCGCCAGATGCCGCTTCAAAACCATCGACATACGGCGCGAGCGTTTTGAGAACAGGGCCTGATGGATTGGCTTTGGCTGCGTAAAATAGCTCGACATTTTTCGGCAAAACATGACGCAGTTGTTTGATGTGTTCTTCTAAGGCGTTTAGGTCATACAAGTACGCGCACAAGGGTTGATTTTGCTGCTGTGCGAGCGTGTGAACTTGCTGGCTAACGCGTGTCGGTAGGGAGAGTGAATTAGACATGTTGCGCTCCTTTTTCGTGTTGCTGCCAAGGCGCGGCGACTTGGGTATAGCCCGACTCCTTATCGGCTTTTTGCATCAAACGCGTGGTGAAATTATTTTTGCTTGGGAAGTGACCGCCATTCAGCAACGCTTCTAGTTCCGGCTGTTTTCCATTCACTGATTGCCAACGCACAATGGCACTTTGCACCGCATTCCACAGCGTTTGCTCTAGTGGCTCATCACCTTCTGCGATGAAGAAAATCGCTTCGCTGATGTTGTTGATAAAGGTGCAGTATCCGATGCGATTCCAGCCTTGTTCGCGACTGTAGTAAACCGATTGTCGCGCGCGTTCAGACAAATCAGTTAATGTTTCTGCTGGCCAGAACTCTGGCAGTAATTTAGTGCCTTCCAAATCACGAATCCAAACACAACACGGCATCTCTTGCTCAAAGCCAATCAAGGTGTTTTGCAAATGCGGCTCAAACGCTACCCCGTGTTTGAAGTAGTAATTAAACACGCCCGGAATTAGGCAATGCAAATAGCGTTCAAACCACAGTGTCGCGATGTCGGAATAGCGATTTTGCGTAGTACGCGCTTTGTTTTTAAGGCGTTGAGCAATGCAACTGTTGCCGTTTTTGTCGTAAGCAAACAGAGCGCCAGCGAGGGTTGGTTTTAAGATATCGACTTCGCTCAGCGAGAAATTTTCGCGATACAAAATCCCAAACGATTCGCGCGCTTTGGTGTTGTCATCCCAATTACGCTCAGCGACACTTTCTAGATTTAATGTGGTGGCGTAAGGCTCTGTCATCACTTTAAATACAGGGTTGTGCAGCTGTTCGTTTTCTCGAATCGGTTTGAGAATCGACGTGAGTTGCACGGCGCTGTCGAGTTCGTACCACGCGTTTTTACGCACGCAATTGGTTAATCGTACGTTGATGGAGAATTTCGCAAACCAGTCCATATCTGGGTGGTAGAGGGTACGAACTGAAGAGGTCGGCTGCATCTTTTCACCACCTAAACCCAGTGGCGTGATTTTGCCTTGTTCAATGGAGCGCTTCACGCTTGGGTTGCTCAAAATGGTGTAGCTTTCCCAAGGATGGCAAGGGTAGAGGGTCTTCCCATTGCTGGTGGTGTGTTGTGGCGCGAGCTGTTGTAGCATGCGTTGCGCAGGGTTAGCGTCTCCGTCGGAACTCAGCACATCAAGTAAGGACGTATCCACTTCAAACCAGTACAGCGGGACTTGCGCGCCGACTTCTGGAGAAAACGCCAAGAGATCATCCATGGTGACGCCCGAACGACTTTTCGGGGTCGGATGGAAAGTATGCCCCCAAATCAGAGACTGTTCCGAAGCGATAAATTCGTTGTGATGCGATTTGGGCGCGACGTTGAGAAACTGCTCGGTAACCAGCACGCTATTTTCCAGTTGTTCGATCAGCTCATGGTTAAACGGGATAGCCAATACCTGCATGAGATAGTTAAGCAAAAGCGTAAGAGTTTGCGTGGCATCCAATTTCGCCCAACCAGATCCCGGCATTTTCGCCCAAGGCAGTTCTGCCAATTTGATTTTGCCCAGTTTGCTCGCGTAGTGAATCGGCAAAACCAACACGCCATTTTGTTGAGAAAGATGAACGGCTATCCGCTGTTTAGCGGGATAGTTGCGTTTTAACGTTTGGGGTAGCGATGTTGATTGGTAGTACCATTCCACTTGTTGATTCGGCAGTGCAAATTCACGTAAGTAACAATTAAGAACACCCATTATCGTGTTGAGTTGGGCTTTCTCACGATTGAGCTGCACATCATGCGCGTGCAACTCGCTAGTCTGAGAGGATTGAGTTTGTAACATGTTGATTTCCAAATTTTGAATGGAGAACCAGCGCGATCAAGGTGATTACGCTGACTATCGCAGAAAGTAGGAAAGGAACCTCAAGTAGCCCCAAGCTAGAAATGAAAGAAGCGCAAAATCCCGCTGCCACACCACCCCATTTGGACATGGCATCAAAGCGAGAAAATACTTTGCCACTGAGTTTGCGATCCAGATTGCTCGCAAGATGCTGATGCAATCCGTGATAACAACACACCATCGCGATGCCGAAGATAATTCTCGCAGCAATGAGTGTGGTTTCGGACGCAATCAAATGCAAGGCAGAGCTCAAGGCAAGCAATGCAAACCCGAGCCACAACGTGCGCAGCGGTTGATGGCGATTCAGCCCATCTGACCACACGTGGATTTTGCCTGCCAGCAACAGATAGACGCCATGCGGCAGTGCGTACAAAAAACCGATCCATGCGTGGTGAGTGATGCCATATTGCTGCACAAACGGCGAGAAATAAGGAAAGGTCACCACCATAGAAAACGCAAACCCGAACTGAGCAAAGAAGATCCAGCGAATGGCATGCATTGCGTTTTTCTTTGCAACAGGTTGTTCTTGCTGAGATTCTGAGTCTGGCTTTTCGAGGTTTTGTTCGGCGGGTTTATCCGCTGGCAGTGTTAGCGTGATGCCCATCGCAATTAAAGGCAAAACGCATAACCAAAGGTACGCGTTGAGCGGGTTGGTCTCTGACAAGCTCCAGCCGAGCCCAATTGGCGCAACGATCAGCGCCAAGCGAGCAGATAGTTGGGTTTTATTAAGTGACTTGCCGAGTGTTTTGGCTTCTTTAATTTGACTAGATAAGTAGCTGTTCGAGGCGGCCATGGTGCCGCCAAAGGTTCCTTGAACAATAAGACCAAACACAAACATGGCGAGGTTGTCTGCCAAGCCGCACAGCGCAAACCCTGCTGCAAGGCCAAGTTGTGCACGCAAGAGTGAGCGGCGGCGACCGTAGCGATCGGCAAAGTTGCCCCAAAATCGCGCCGCCAACGCAGTACAAAACGTAGGTAGGATAAACAATACCCCTGCCCAGTCCGCATCAATGCTTGCGCCTAACGTTGGCAACACGACGGGTAGAAATAGCGGCATACCTAACGCGGCAAACGCAGCGATAAAGTGGCACAACAACACACTGTAGATGAGTTTGGTCATAATCGTTTAACGTACGCTTTTTTTGATGGCTTCTAAGTAGGCGCGTTGCGCTTCTTCGTTAGAAAGCAGCAAGAAGTTCGGAGCCGACAAACCATAGAACTTATTGATGTCACTCGCGCCGGAGGCTTCTTTCGAGAGCAAACTGCCAGAGCTCAACAAGTACTTGGCGTACAAATCAGGCGCCTCTTGCAGTAACTCGCGTGCCAGTTTTGTCTCTAACCCTTCGCCTTCCAATCGGTTGAGTTGCTCTGCAATGCTTTTGGCCACGATGGCGTAAAGCGATGCTGAAGAGGCAATGCCCTTCGCTGCCATAGATTCTACAATCGCTGCGATATCCAGTTGCAGTGTGATGGTGGTAAACATCTGACCGAGCGCCAATTCATTGTCGACTTTGATGCGTTGGTCGAGCAGTTCATCGCAATCCACTGGAATTGTTTTTGCGCCGTGTTTTTCGGCAGCATGGTCTGTTGCAAAGCGGAAGCGCTCTGGCCAAACTCGCGCCGCGTCGTTGTCTTTCATCGCGAGCGTCATTCTGCCCTGTTGATCAAATGCAACGATGGCGTTTTGCTGGTTGGACTCCAATGCGATGCCATAACGAAGCCACAAGGTGAGGTGCACTTGGCATAATAGATCGACGTAATCTTGGAACCACGCCAGCGTATCTTGTTGATAGTAATGTTCTGCCAAATGTTCTAAGAACAAGCGGTCGTCAGGCATTGGGCTTGCTAGTGCTGCAACCGGAACTAACGCTTTGTCTTCGCAATGAGTAAGTGGGTACTCACGTACGATGTACGCGAAGGTTTTATCATCGCCGATGTGTCCACCGTGTTTTTCGTTGCAATGGAACAAGCGACTGTTTAAGTCGGCGTCCGTTTGTTCAAGGTGGCTGAGTAGGCGTTCAAACCAGTGGCCGTCATACAGTGTTGAAGGCTTGATTAAGCGAATATTTTTCGTGCCTAGCGATCGCATGATCAGCGGAACCTTGATGTGAATGTGCGGTGCCTCGTTGACGACCACAGTACGAACGGAAAGCGTCGGCGTCACGTCTAGATACGTTAAAGGCGCTTCTATCACACCTTCGGGTAAGGCTTCTAAAGATCGCAGGGTGAGCGGATGTGCAGGGAACAGAACGTGGCTCAGTGCAAAATCAGCAGGAAGCCCCACTTGCTCCATTGTTGGCCAGCAATCAGGTTGTCCGCTGGTTAATGTCACCAGTGATTTTTCAATCGCAATCCAATGCAGAGCAAAGCTTTGTGCGAACTCGGGCGCGTACTTAGCAAGGTCTTCATCGCTCAGGCCAAACTTCGCCCGCGCAGTTGGATAGTACGGGTGGTCAAGGTAAGAAGCGATCTGGTCGGCTAGCAGCAGTTTTTGATGCCAAGAACCAAGCTCGGATATTGGTTGAGAAATGTGGTCTGCATGATGATGAAACGCTTGGTCACACAGCGCTTTGTGTTTCTCTGCACATTCCAGTTCTTGAAGGTATCCCGCCAGCAACTCGTGAGAGCTCTCGTGCGCCAGTGTCGTTAGTAGCGCAATCCACTCTTTGTAATGCTGTTGATGCTCGACTTGGCCATTTTTCTCCACCCACCAACCTGGTGGTGTTTCGTCATTGGCGTGACCGTAGCGCCAGTGCTGCATGTAATACGTTGGCGCAACAGGTAAATACAACGTGAAATCAGAGTTGGCAAATATCAGCCAGACTTGCTCGTCTTGAGGAACAATTACCCCTTTTGGCGCGTCTCTACTGAACTTGGCCTTCGACAAAATGCCAAACATGTCTTCGCGCAAGCAAGTGTCGATCAATCGTTGCGTTAGATACAAAGCGTTGTCATTCATGCTGCCACCTCACGAGTCGGAGCTAGATCGAAATTGCTAAGCGCGTTCTGCAGCGCTTGGTCGAGGTTTCGCCCTGATGGTGAGACAATCGAAATTCGGGCGAGATAATCCTTATTGGAATAACTCTGTTGGAAGTGTTCTCCAGCGGTTTTTAGTACCTGTTGCTGGGTGATGATATCGTCATCGTGTTGGATGAACGACGTCGAACCTCCGTCAATCACACCACTGTGTTCCGCAACTACGTAGTGCACGTGCGCTGACCCATGAATTTGGTAATCGCCGTCCAATCTTCGACCCAGATGCAGACCCAAAATCGTGCTAAACCAACCGAAGGGAGCGAGATTGTTGAGCAAGAATTCGCGGCCATCTCCAATACTGCGGTAGTTAATTTCCACCAGAACCGGGCCATTTTCCGTAATAATAAATTCGCTGTGGCAAACTCCAAAACCAACGCCGAACGCTTTCAGTTGAGCCAAGCAAGCTTCTCGGTGAGCAATGCCGTTTGGTCCGTTCCAGTCTGCGGCGGTTTCGATAAAGTAAGGCGGCTCAGAGAGCGACACATCAAAACCGCCCACGGCGATAAGTTGGTTACCGTCTCCTAAAGTTTCGAGCGTAACCAACGGTCCTTGAAGAAACTGCTCCACCAGAATGGCGGCGTTTGGGTGCTTTTGCCAAAACGCCTCGCAGTAAGCATCGAGCTCGCTTTGGGAGTCACAGCGCTGTACATCTAAACTTGCCACGCCTTCTTTGGGTTTTGCTACGACAGGGAAGGCCATGCCTAATGCCACATTCGAATGGCGATGCAGCAAACAGCTTTGTGTGTTGGGTAAGGATTTTTCATTTAACACTTGTCGAGTTAAGTGTTTGTTTTTGGCCTTTAACGTGACAGACCAATCTTTGGATGGGAGGCCAAAAAATTGCGCGCAGATGGCGGTGGAAGTTTGTAAGTGATCACTATTGCTGAAAATAGCGTCTGGCTTTAATTCATGCTCCGTGATGGTTTCGATGAGTTCTAATGGGTTGAAGACATCACATTCTAGAATGGTATCCGGATTAAAGTGACTATCATGACTCGCCAACTCTAAATGGCTGAGCTTATGGTCGGTGATAAGAACGACGTGAAGGTCCATCGCTTTAGCTGCAGGCACAAAGCCGTGAGTGACTGCATCGTTAACGACATGACTTACGATAATCATCGTAGATTTCATGAGCTTTCCTAATTTTCTAACATTTTCTTCTAACGTTGATAAAGTCGCTCACGGTCGTCTTCCAATGTGCCTCTCTCGAGACGGAGGGCAGAAGTTTTAGTATTTATTGTTATGATATTTGGTTTTTTTTGTTGTTAGTTGTGTTTTTAGGGTAAATAAATATAGAGCATAAAATTAATATTGCAAATAGAAATAATATTTGTTCTTATTTCCATCCGTTGGCTTTATAACAACTAAACGGAATTATGGAATGAATAAATTATTGACCCTGACCCCCTTGGCGGTCGCGATTGGTTCTTCATTAGTAGCACCAAGCGCAGTGGCTTCAGAAGAGACGAACTCAACCCCATCAGCAACTGAAACGATTCAAGTCTTCGGTCATCAGTACGAAGGTTATGCTGAACACATGCCTCAATCAGGCACCAAAACCGATGTGGAATGGCTTGATGTGCCACAAGCGGTATCCGTAGTAACGAAAACAGAAATGCAAGACCGAGGCGCGGTGCGTTTAGTGGATGCGCTAGATGGGGTAGCCGGGGTCAATAACACCTTGGGCGAAGGCAGCCGCGATCAGTTCATGATCCGTGGTTTTGATTCACTCAACGATATGTACCGTGATGGCTTGCGAGATGACGGTACGTTGCAGTCTTACCGTAGCTTAGCGAACGTTGAACGCGTTGAAATTGTGAAAGGCCCTGCGGGATCTTTGTATGGCCGTGGTTCGGCTGGGGGCATCATCAACTTGGTGACGAAACGCGCTAACGGTGAGAATTTTACTCACGTAAACGGTAGTGTAGGCAGCAACAACCAATATGTTGGTCAGGTCGACAGCTCAATGGCGTTTACAGATAAGGTCAACGGGCGTATTAACTTGGAATACCGTCAAGCCGACTCGTACGTTGATCATGTTGATTCAAACGATTTCTTCATTGCACCGACCATTCGTGTGTTACCAGCGGATGGTCACACCATTGATGTTGACGTGGAATACGCCCATCAAGAATTAGTGCCATATCGTGGTGTGCCATCAAAAAATGGCAAGCCAGTTGATTTGCCAGTAAGCACTTACTTTGGCGGCACAAACGACTATCAGGAGTCAGACAGTCTCCGTATTGCGGTGGATTACGAATGGCGTCTGAATGATCAATGGGTATGGAACAACCGAGCGGCGTTCAACCATATCGAACTTGAGCAAAAAGGCACGCGTCAGGGCAAAGTGACGGGTAATGAAGTGTCTCAAACCGTCAACAACTTTGGTTACGATCCACGTACTACGACCACTTTACAATCTGAGTTGGTTTGGGAAACCAGGGACAATCAATTGATGGTGGGTGCAGATTTCAACCAGATCGATATCGACCTAACGTTGGCAAGTGACAAAACGCTTCCTCCGCAAAATATATACGACCCAGTCGTTGGTCCAACGCCTGATCCGGGCTTTAAGCCATTTCGTGACAATACCACCACCACGACAGGTTTGTATGTGCAAGACGTCTATACGTGGGGCGACCTTTCTTTGATCGGTAACGTGCGTTACGACTCGATGGAGCTCGAACAACAAAAAGCGGGCTCAGATAAGGAAAAGTTGGATGATGACAAAGTCAGCTACCGTGCTGGTTTGGTATACCGCATCAATTCCGACACATCCGTATACGCCAGTTTAGCGCGCTCTTGGCAGTTACCGTACGCTGGTATCTACATCAATCCAAAATTGGCGGAATTCTTCCACACCGACTTAAAAGAGGTGGGTGCGAAAGCGTACCTTTTGGATAACGCATTAATGTTGAATGCGGCACTGTTCCAGATTGATCAAGAGCAACCACAAACTAACGTGGACGGCGATGTGATCGATAAAATTGAAGTGCGTCACCAAGGCATTGAATTAGAGGCTCGCGGCCAAATCACCAAACAGTGGGACATCTCTGTTGGTTACAGCTACTTAGATGCGGAAGACAAAGCCACAGGCAAAAAGCCTAACGATGTATCAGACCACTTGTTCTCTCTTTGGAGCACTTACCAATTGGATGACAACTGGCGTTTAGGCGGTGGTGTGAAGTACGTGGGCGACCGTTACGCAGGTAACGACGAAGCCGTCGCACTTGGCGATTACACAACGGTGGATTTGATGGCGGCGTACACCACTGGTCGTCACAAAATCCAAGCGAACGCTTACAACATTTTGGATGAGAAATACATTCTTGGCGCAACAAACGGCACGTCTGGCTTAAACCAGATTGGCTACGGCGCACCAGCCGAGTTCATGCTCAGCTACGGATATCAGTTCTAGGCTTTTTGTGCGTAGTTAGCGCCTGTTAGCCGATTTTTTCCTCATATTGAGGATGTTTAGCCCCTAGAGCCTACGGGATGTATTCTGCCCGAGGCTCAATTTCTCGCAAAGGAGATCTTAATGTCTTACCAGAATTTGGATGGTAAAGTGCGTGTACGTGCTGGTTTGTCTACCACTTACAGTGTGCTTGCGATTGCAATCGCTTCTGCCACATCCATGAGCGCGGTTGCTGCTCCTGCTAAAAAAGAACAAACTACCACGATGGAAACCGTCGTTGTCACTGGTAGCGTGATTGGTAAATCTGAAATTGAAGACGTCAAAGAGTACCCAGGTGCTCGTACCGTCATTACCCGCGATCAAATCGAGAAAACCGCCGCAGGCTCGATTGATAACGCGCTACAGCGCGTGCCGGGTATTAAAGTTCAGGATGAAAGCGGAACGGGCGTATTGCCTAACATTTCCGTACGTGGTTTGAAAGCAAGCCGTAGTGGTCATGCTCAGTTCTTGATGGATGGTGTACCGCTAACACTTGCGCCATATGGTCACACTGGTCAGTCTATCTTCCCAGCAACACTGTCGATGCTTGATCGTATTGACATTGTACGCGGTGGTGCCGCAGTACAGTACGGCCCAAACAACGTCGGTGGTGTGATCAACTTAGTGACCAAACCGATTCCACACACGTGGCAAACTGAAATCAGTAACCGCCTTACCGTGTTTGATGGCGGTGATGCGCCGCTGAATGATTTTTACCTACGCACGGGCGGCTGGTTAAGCGACACATTTGCACTACAGTTGGAAGGTAACTTCCTAAAAGGTGAAAGCTTCCGTGAACATTCCGATACGGACGTGAAGAACTTCCAAGCCAAAGCACAGTGGCTACTGAGTGACACTCAAGAGATTCAAGCATTCCTGCAACGTTACGATGCTGAAACGCAAATGCCGGGCGCACTTTCGCCACAAGACTACGAACAAGATCGTCACCAATCGAAACGTCCTTACGATGATTATGAAGGTAAGTCGACGCGCTGGAGTGTTAAGTACATTCACGATTTGCCATTTGCCGACAGTGCCGAGCTAGAAGTGCTAACGTTTGGCCATAAGTCAGAGCGTCTTTTCAAGTGGGGCTTTAACAGCGCGGGTGGCCATTGGGCGGATCCGGCTCTGCCAGCGACGGACGTTCGTACCTCTCCACGTGAATTTACCGTGTATGGTATAGAGCCAAAAATGGCGATGTACTTTGGCGAAGGTAAATCCGTTACTCAAAACTGGATCGTGGGTACCCGTTATGTTAATGAAGACATTGACTACAAACTCACTCAGACTCCAATCGCCGGTGGTGCAACCAGCGTTCCGCGTGATTGGCATCTAGATACGGACGCGTTTGCTGGATACGTTAGCAACGAAATTGGTTTGTTCAATGATACATTGAAGGTAACGCCTGGGTTGCGTGTTGAGTCGGTTCGAATGACGTTTACCGATCGTGGTAAAAAACAAACGGCAGACAACACCGTGACGGAATGGTTGCCAGGTTTGACGGTGGCATACAACTTAACTGACCAGTGGGTGACGTATGCGAACGCGCAAAAATCACTTCGTGCGCCACAAATTGCCTACATCCGAGGTTTGGGTGAAGAAGGTAGCGAACTGGCTTGGAACTACGAAGTCGGCGCGCGTTACACCCAAGATGCGACCAGCTTTAACGCTGCACTTTATCGCATCGACTTTGAGGATCAATTGCAATGGCAAAGCTCAACGCAGACCTTCGATAACATCGGAAAAACACTTCACCAAGGCATAGAGCTTTCTGCTCGTTACGTGCCTGAAGCACTACCTGCACTGAGTTTAGGCGCAAGCTACAACTATCTAGACGCTACGCTTGAAGAAGAAGGCGCGAATAAAGGTAATCAACTGCCTTACACCTCTAAGCATCAGCTTGGTTGGGATGCAACCTACGCATTTTACGGCATGGACACCACGCTATCGGGCTTATACTTCAGTGACTCGTATACCGATAACGCAAACACCAGTGCCGAAGATGCAACAGGCGCAACGGGTAAAGTACCATCTTACATGGTGTGGAATTTCAATTTGGGGACGGATTTATACAAAGACGACAAAGGCAAGTTACGCATGAATGTTGCGGTGAACAACTTGTTTGACGAGGAGTATTACTTCCGCGGGATTGATACAAGCCCAGTTGGTCGGTACCCAGCTCCGGGACGCTCTTACACACTGGATCTGAACTATCAGTTTTAAGCGTTTCGTTCACCGAGTTTGAAAAGAAAAGTCGCCAATTTACCTTGGCGACTTTGCCGATCTTAGATAATGGAAAACTCTTAGCACTGGAAAAAGCAAGATGAAAAATAAAAAACAATTTACGATCAAACACTTTTCAACCGTTTTGCTGATGCTGTTGAGCTCAGCTTTGATGTCATTTAGCGCATTTTCTCAGGCGCGCAGCGTGCAAGATGAGCAAGGCACTTTTGAGCTAGAAGCGATACCTCAACGTATTGTGGTTTTAGAATTTTCGTTTGTCGATGCATTAGCGGCAGTCGATGTCTCACCTGTAGGCGTCGCCGATGACAACGATGCCACACGAGTCATTCCTGCTGTTCGTGCCAAGGTTGGTCCTTGGCAATCGGTCGGCATGCGCTCGCAACCGAGTTTAGAGGCGATTGCGGTGCTCAAGCCGGATTTGATCATTGCTGATGCAGAACGTCATCGCGCGATTTATCAAGATTTGCAGCGAATTGCGCCAACTTTGCTGTTAAAAAGCCGTGGTGAGACATATCAAGAAAATCTCGAATCCGCACACAAAATCGGCGTGGCAATTGGCAAACAAGCGAAAATGACACAACGCATTGAGCAGCACAAACAGACAATGGCGGAGTTCAAACAGCATTTTGCAACACAAGAAACCATTCAGTTTGGTGTGGTTTCTGACAAAGGGATGTGGTTGCATAGCCCGGTTTCTTACGCTGGGGGCGTTTTGAGTACGCTGGGCATCCAAAGCCCGCTGGCTCCATCTGAGCAAAAAGCGTATATCCCAACCAGTTTCGAACTTTTACTAAAAACCAACCCTGATTGGTTACTAGTTGGACTTTACTCTCAGCCAAATATCGTGGATGAATGGCGCAAAAATCCATTATTTAAGTTGCTAACTGCGGCGAAAAAGCAGCAACTGGTCGAAGTCTCTCCGGAACTGTGGTCGTTAAATCGCGGCATGTTGGCTGCGGAAGAAATTGCCCGCAATCTTGAAGCGTTATTGGAGCGCTCATGAGTGCGGCGATAAGCTCGGAAAGCGCGTCTTCGGTTAGCAAATCGCATTGGAAAGCGAGCTTGTTTGTCTGTGCTATGGCCTTGTGTACGCTCTCAGGCTATGCAGCCTCAATGATTGGCTGGTCCAACTTTTCTTTGAGCGTTAATGATCTGACAAGCTATTGGTTTGCGTTTGATGAGGGCAATATGCTGCATCAAATCCTCGCGACGCTGCGTGCGCCTCGTACCTATGCTGGGTTATTAATTGGCGCTTCGCTTGCGGTATCCGGAGTGCTGATGCAAGGATTGACTCGTAACCCTTTGGCGTCGCCATCCATTCTCGGCATTAATGCTGGTGCGGCTTGTTTTATGGCCTTGGCGTCCATCGGCGTACCATTCTTTAGTCAATTGAACCCAATCATCAACGCAGTACTCGGCGCGCTACTAAGTGGTGGTGCGGTCATGTTGTTGGGCGGTTTTTTCTCCGCGCGTTCTCACCCATTGCGCTTAGTGCTAGCGGGCATTGCCATCAGTGCGTTGCTGATAGGGTTAACTCGTGCGTCGGTAATTTTGGCGGATGACATGGCTTACAGCGTGTTGCATTGGTTAACGGGTTCACTCTCTGCGGTAGATTCTGAGCAGTGGCAGCAACTGTGGCCTTTTGCGACTTTAGGTTTGGTGCTCGCCATGGGCTTAGCGCGAAACTTAAATTTACTCGCGTTGGGGGACGAAGTTGCTGTTGGGCTAGGTGGTAACATTCGTCTTACGCGATTTATCAGTGGTTTATCGGTTGTGCTGTTGGCAGGAACTAGCGTAGCGATTGCTGGGCCAATTGGCTTTGTCGGGTTGTTAGTGCCGCACTTGGTGCGCCCGATTGTTGGTCACAACTATCACATTCTCATTCCGGTTTCCGCCTTGTGTGGCGCGACATTAGTGACGTGGTCAGATGCTTTATCACGCGCGATTGCTTTTCCGGCTGAAACGCCAGTGGGCGTGATTACCGCGCTGTTGGGCACACCTTGCTTTATCGCGATTGCAATGAGGAAATCATCATGATGAATCAAACCAAACTGTTTGCATTAGTTGGATTGTTGCTGATTACGTCTTCTCTCACGCTGTTTGTTGGCGCGGCGAACATGTCGGCTCAACAGGTTTTTGCATTACTGTTTTCTTTCTCTGACTCGGACTTTGTGATTCACCAATATCGATTACCGAGAATGTTGCTCGCCATTGGCGTGGGCGCTGGGTTGGGGCTGTCAGGCGTTTTAGTTCAAGGCGTCATCCGTAATCCACTTGCCTCACCAGATTTAATGGGGATAAGCGCCGGAGCAGGACTGGCGGCTACCGCTTGTTTGGTGCTGTATCCGAATGCGCCAGTGGCAATGTTGCCGATGGTCGCCATGGCGGGAGGCTTGCTTGCTGCTGGCTTTATTGCTGTGCTGGCTTACTGGTCGAAACCAACACCAGCACGTTTGGCGCTGATTGGTGTTGCTGTCAGCGCATTTTTAGCCAGCGGTATCGATTTTCTTCTGATTGTGCACCCTATTGAAATCAACACGGCGATGGTATGGCTAACCGGCAGTTTGTGGGGACGAAACTGGCAACAAGTGCCGTTTATTTGGAGTGCTTTATTGCTGCTACTGCCATTGGCGTTTTGGCTGGCTTGGCGGCTAGATGTTATGGGACTGGGAGAAGAAAGCGCCACTACACTTGGCACGAAACCAAGACAGATCCAAATTCTTGCGCTGATTGCTGCCGTGCTATTGGCGAGCATCAGTGTGTCTGTGGCAGGCACGATCAGCTTTGCTGGCCTGCTTGCGCCGCATCTTGCGCGTTTGCTGTTTGGCCACAACCACAAGTTGTTGATTCCAGCCGCTGCAACCCTTGGCGCTTTGTTGGTGATTTGCGCCGATGGTTTAGCGAGAGGCTTACAGCCGCCAATTGAGCTACCAGCGGGAGTGCTAACATCTGTTATTGGCGCACCATATTTCATTTTTCTTTTGTATCGTTACAGAGGTTGGTAAGCATGTTACGAACGCAGAACTTATCCGTCGCGTACGGCAAACAGACCATCATTCCAGATCTCTCTTTGTCGATTCCTCAAGGTAAAATTACCGCACTAGTTGGTCCAAATGGTTGCGGTAAATCGACACTATTAAAAACCTTGGTACGCATCAATAAACCTGCTTCTGGCCAAGTGTTGTATGACGACAAACCACTAAGCAGCTACGGTGATAAACGCTTGGCGCGTTCGTTGTCTTTGCTGCCGCAGATTCTTGTCAGTCCTGAAGGTATTACAGTCAGAAAACTGGTCGAATATGGCCGCTCGCCTTATCTCTCTCATTGGGGCCGGTTAAGTCAACAAGACAAGACCTTAGTCGAGCAAGCAATGCAAGATACTGGCGTGATTGAGTTTGCTGACAAGCCAGTTGAATCGCTGTCTGGCGGTCAAAGGCAAAGGGCGTGGATTGCGATGGTAATGGCGCAAGATACCGACGTAGTGATGCTTGATGAGCCAACCACTTACTTGGATCTCTCTCACCAAGTTGAGCTGATGAAACTCATGAGGCAGATGAACGACAAAGGCAAAACAGTGGTCGTAGTGCTGCACGATCTAAACCAAGCGTGCCGTTACTGCGATCATTTGGTGGTGTTGGAAAAAGGTCAGTTAGTCACGCAGGGAACACCGCAAGAGGTACTGACAGAAGGTATGTTGGCATCGGTGTTTGATTTACAAGCGAGAGTATTTAACGACCCAATCTCAGGCACGCCGATGTGTGTGGCGGTGTAGGTTTACGTCTTTCGAAAGCTATCTGCAGTAAAAACGTCGATCCATAAAAACAAACCCCGCTAGTAACAAAGTCGCTAGCGGGGTTTGTTGTTTTTAAGAGCGTCCTTAATGTGGCGTTTAAGCCAGTTTAAACGTTGCCACTTTCGAGTTGAGATCCTCAGCTTGCGATTTCAGCTCAGCAGATTGATTCATCGATTCTTCGGCACCAACTACCAAGTGATCGGTCACATCTTTAATGGACGTGACGTTTTGCGTGATTTCATTGGTTACGTGCGTTTGCTCTTCGGCGGCTGTCGCAATTTGCGTTGCCATATCGCTGATCAGCGCAACGGCCGCGTTGATTTCATCCAGAGCCAGTGCTGCGCGATCTGCATCTTCCACCGAACCTTGCGCGAGCTGAGAGCTTGTATCCATGATGGTCACGGCGCGTTGTGTGGTTTGCTGCAAAGTCTCGATCGTCGAGCGAATCTCTTCGGTTGAGGTGTGTGTGCGTTGTGATAGCACGCGAACCTCGTCTGCAACAACGGCAAAACCGCGACCTTGTTCACCTGCACGCGCCGCTTCAATCGCCGCATTCAGAGCCAGTAAGTTGGTTTGTTCTGCGATGTCTCGAATCGTTGATAGTACGGTTGAGATGTCTTGCGCGTGCTGGTTGAGCTCGCCGATGACAACGCTCGCTTGGTTGACTTCAGAAGACAAATTGTTGATGGATGACTTGGAGTTGATCACTAACTCATGACCATTTTGTGTGCTCGCTGAAGAGTCTTGAGCGGCTTTAGCCGTCTGCTCTGCATGTGCTGCAATCTCTTGCGTTGCCGATGCCATTTCAGTCACAGCGGTCGCCACCATCGTGATTTCTTGTTGCTGATGGTTCAGATCGGAAACCGATTGATTCGCGCGATTCGTGCTCAGCTCCGATTGTTGGCTCAGTTCTTCCGCTTGGTGACGAATGTGACCAATAAGTTGCTGCAAACTTTCAACGAACTGGTTGAAGTTTTCAGCCAGCTCACCAACTTCGTCACGGTTTTCTACTTTGATGCGTTGAGTTAGGTCGCCGCTGCCGTTTGCGATTTGTGCGAGCGCATTCGAAACGTTGTAGAGCGGACGGAACAAGATGCTACATAGCAGATTAAACAAAGCCACACAGATAACGACGACGATGGTGGTTGCGATGATCTGATCCCAAACAGCATCGTAGAGTGGGGCAACCAACGAGTTTTGATCTAAAACCGTCACTGTTGTGAGCTTGGTACCCTCTATGTGGCGCGCGTAAATCACATATTCGGTGCCGTTAATAGAGACGCGACGCTCTGTACCTGAACGTGCGGCAGACGTAATGTCGTTGTTGTTGAGGCCTAGCTTGCTAACCGGTTGATTCAGCAGTTTACCGTTGTTATGATTGAAAATATTGCCCTGTTCATTGGCAATAAACATATAACCTTCACCCGGTAGGATCACTTGGTTGAGACTGTTCAGGATATCACCGATCTCTACGTCAGCACCCAGAACGACGGTTTGACCATGCAATTGCAGGGCTTTACCGAGCGACACGACGTTAGCCCCCGTGGCAGCTGCGACGGTCGGGTTATCCATAAAGACTTTCGATGGGTTGGCGATTGCATTGGTGTACCAGCCCCACTTACGAGGATCGTTATTACCTGGTGGCAAAACCACCCCATTAGCGTTGTCTTGTGACCCGTCCGGGTAAGCGAGGAAAACGTTATCGAACGCGCCAGAGTCTCGGACTTGTTTCAAATGCGTAACCAGAGAACGTTTCTCTGAATCAGAAGAGAGTGAAGTTAGTGCGCGCTCTTTAGAGAGTAGCCAGTCCTTTACGTATTGATTGTAAGATGCGCTAGTGCTTTCTAGTCGCTGTGCGACTTCGACATCGAGCCTATTTAATGAATCTCGAAAAGACAGCCCCTCTACCAGCACTCCCCCTAGAATGATGGCGGCACTGGCAGAGATTGCCAGTTTGTTTTTTAATGATAGATTTTTGAACATAAAGCGAATAATAGATCTTTGAATAATAGTTGTTGTGTTTTTATTCTCATCAGTGCTCTCTGCGCTGTTGAATATGCAGCAGAAAGTCAGATTCGAATCTGTTCAATAATTATATTTTATTGCTCAAAATAAATACTGACTCCATGTCGCGAATTTGAGTTTTACACCAAATAAGCAAAAGGATTTGGAACGATATTATTTATGTATTTGTAAAGTAAGGATTTGTCGATTTTTGTAAATGAGAATTGATTTCAATAAATGGTGATCTTTATCACATTTGCGTGTCTGATAATCCATTAAAAATGTGAAGGTTATAGCACCGGATATATATTGATTAGCTTAATCATTGTTATGGGCAATCGTTATGCGCAGTATATTGTTAGTCCCCGCGTTATTAGTGTCAGGGTGTGCTCTGATACAACAGTCGACGCCGATTCAACCTGACGCCAACTGGCACGTGGACCAGTTATCGAACGGTATGAAATACCATCTCTATCCAACAGAAGACCAAGAAGTCTCGGTCCGTTTGGTGATGAATATCGGCTCATTCCAAGAAACATCTTCTCAAAAGGGTTACGCTCACTTTGTTGAGCATATGGCGTTTAATGGTAGTGAGCATTTTACCGGTAACGACGTTGTCAAACTTTTTGAGCAATCTGGTGGTAGCTTTGGCGCTGATATCAACGCTTTTACCAGTTATCAGCAAACGTCTTACCAACTTGACCTTGCGAATAATACGAAGCTAGAAGATGCCCTGAAGTGGATGAGAGATATCGGTAACGGACTTGAGTTTGCTCCTGAGCAAGTAGAGAAAGAAAAAGGGGTGATTCTCGGGGAATGGCGACGTGCCAATCCGGATGATAAGTCCTTTTCTATGCATGCTTACCAAGCCTCGATTGAAGGCACTATGTATGGTGAGCATGACCCAATTGGTACTCGCGAAGCGATTCAAAATGCTTCCTCAAGTAAGTTAAAGGCGTTTTACGACAAATGGTACCAGCCACAAAATGCCGAGTTGATTGTGACTGGTAATATCGACGTAGATTCACTGTCCAAGATTATCAAAAGCAAGTTCTCGAACTGGGAAAGTACCTCGGATACGGTAATAGAGAAGCGCCGTGATATTCGAGTGAACAACGAAAACAGAATCTTGCCAAGTAACACGATGGAATCACCAAGTCTTCATTTAGTGATTGAGCGTGGTCTAAGTGGCGGCACGACGATTGAGCAACAACATGAAGTGTGGCGTGATGAAGTCGCAACACAACTCATTCAACAGCGTTTGATCCGTGTACTCAGTGATGCCGCTGAACCTTTTCAATACGCTTATGCAGAGCCCTATTACTCTAACTATCAGCGTATGATGTCGGCAGGGATTTCGTTTGCACCAGATCGCCGCGAACAAATGCACCAGACTTTCATTCGTACCTTGGCGTCGTTGAGAGATTATGGTGCGACTCAATCCGAGTTAGATAGCGTTATGTCAAATTGGCAAGGTGAACTTGCAAATATTGATTCAGATTGGAGTCAGCGTAAGCCAAACAGTTACGCAGAAGCACGTGTTTTTCAAATTGGACAAGACAGTGTCAGCCAATCAAAAGAGAATTATGCCCAGAGTTTGGCAGAATTCATCAACAACGAGAATTTAGAGAGCATTAACACACAATTGGCGGCTTTGTTATCTCAGCAGCCAAGCTTTTTTATTGGTTTGGGGAAAAGCGAAACGTCAGAACAGTTCAATGGTGTATTTGCCGCTCTAAACAGTGCCTATCTTCAAACTGGCGAAAAACCGTTAGAGATGTATGACAAAGTGGATGGATTCTTAAAGCCTACCCAGGAAGGCAGCATCACGAGCATGCGTCAGGAAGCGGGTGGTTTTCAAGTCTATACGCTATCAAACGGTGTCGAAGTGTGGTTCCAAAAAGATACTAAAGCGGGTGGTCGAGCGTATATTTACTATGCGAGCCAAGGTGGTAAAGCCGCTGTTGATCCGACGTTGTATGCCGCTTATGAAATCGCAGCAACAACGGCAATACGCAGTGGGTTAGGGGCATTTTCTGGTTCAGAGCTAGATAGCTACTTACGCAAAAACAACATTGCGCTTGGCGCGATGCTTGATGCGACCAGTCACGGAGCTCAAATTACGGCGCCAAATACGCACCTAACTGATGCTTTGAATGGACTATACAACCTAGCGACGGAGATTAAAGTCGACGAGCGCCAGATGGCAGCAGCGAAGCAAGAGTTTAAACAGCAGAGCGGCGCTTTTTTTGAATCACCGATGGGAAAACTGATTCAAAAAGCAAACGGCAATTCTTATTTGCCGGGGAGTCGTCATCGTATAGTGTCCAGTGATGATGTTGAACAAGTGACTTCCGAGCAGGTACTAGCGGTGCATGAGCAACTTTTCAAAACCAATGATGGTTTTAAGATGGTTATTGTTGCAAACGTAGAGCCGGAAGAAATTACACCACTTTTGCGTAAGTATGTGGCCTCTATCGAAATGAAACCGAGTCGTTCGATTGATTATCACGTTGCGTTTAACCCGGAAGTGCCGGAGCGAACTGTGGTTGCGGATGGGCATGAACCTTCATCGTTGTATGTAATGCGTTTGACTAATACGAGCGATTACCAACGTACGGCAAGAGACACGGTTATCGAAGATATTTTGCAACGTATTAGTAATGCACGTGTTTTGGATATTGTGCGAGAAGAGTCTAGCCTTGATTACAGCCCGAGCATTTACACCATGACACAAGATCGCGAACCCATCTCTGATTGGCTCTTGGAGTCTCAAGTTGAGCCCGAAGACGTGGCACTTTTAGAGAGTAAACTGGGCAAAGTGTTTGATGGTTTAGCGTCAAATATTACCCAAAAAGAAGTGGATACGGCCGCGAAACAACTGGCAGTCGCGATGCAAGGATTGGATGACAACCCAGCACAGAGATCATGGGCATATACTCGTTATTTGGTGCATGATTACGGCGTCGATGTGTTGCTTGACGTTGAGAAAGTGGCTAAGAGTGTGACGTTAGATGAAGTGAAAGCGCATGCAAAATCAGCTTTTGGTCCACAAGCAAAACGCTCGGTGATGGTTTTAAATCCGGCCGAATAATCACGTAGTTTCTGACGAAAATCGTGGCAATAGTAATAAAAAAGACGGCGTGAAAGCCGTCTTTTTTAAGCACTTTAATCAAAGCTTTTATGCTGATTTACGCGAAAGTCGCTTTTCATTGTTGGTGTTGTTTTCTTTTGTGATCGCACTGTCTTGAGCCTTACCCTTTAACGTTACCACTTCCTTTTCAGGTAATTCGGCTGCTTCACCAAAGAATTTGCCACCAGGTTCAATGCTGAGGTTATTGCTCCAGATCCTACCGCTTACGCGTCCCTTGGCAAGCACTTGAATGTGTTCTGCGTGACAGTTTCCGTCCATCATGCCATTAATGATCAGCTGTTTAGCGTAGATTTCACCGTTTACTCGCCCGCTTTCTGCGACAACGAGAGTGCCTTCCACGTTAATTTGACCATCGACGATGCCATCAATCTGGACATCGTTTTCTACTTTGAGTTCTCCGCTAAGAGAACAGCCTTTGGCGATGAGAGTTGAAGCTGCTGAGCTACTCGTTGTTCCACTGTTTTGATTAAAGATTCCCATCGTATTCTTCGCTCCTTAGTAAAAATGTCTTCGAAATCATTAAGGCTCCAATCGACAAATGGTTTCGGATTCAGTGCTCGCCCAACAAATCGCACCTCGTAATGCAGGTGAGGGCCAGAAGAGAGCCCACTGTTGCCGGAAATTGCAATCAGCTGCCCTTTTTTGACGAACTGACCACTTTTTACTTTGAACGCTTTCAAGTGCGAATAAGAACTCGAAAAACCGAAAGAATGTTGTAGCCTGAGGAAGTTACCAGAGCCTTTATTACTGCGGCGGGTAACTTCCACTACCCCATCGGCAGGGGCATAAATTTTGGTACCGATATTTACGGCAAAATCGAGTCCACGATGCATTTTGGCAACTTTTGTCACCGGATGGATACGCTTACCGAATCCGGAAGATAGCCGTACGTTGCCGACTGGAGAGCCACTTGGTATTTGGTTTAATAACACCATGCGAACGTTTGAGGTTATCGCCGCTGCATCGAGCCTAGCATCCAAGTTATTTGTCGAGGTATGTTCTCCAACTCCAAGCACTTTCTCTAATTCACCCAAACGTTCCGAAACAAGTTGTACCCGCTCTTCCCGTTCTGAAAGGTCATTTTCTAGCTCTGATTTAAGTGTTTTCAGTGTGCTGAGCTCTTCACCCATGGTGCGTGAATGCTCTGTCAATTCAGCTTGTTTTAACGCTGCATTATCAACGCGAGTGTACAAGTGATGAATTAAGATTACGGTCGCGGCCAGAGCAACAACAAAAAAAACGAAAAACGTTTTTATGTTGCGTTGCATCCTTTTACTGAAGTACCAATGTCTTGAGCCATTGATAGTTGATATAGAGATCGTCAACTGGTCTTTCATCGTCTTCTATTGCTCGTATTTGGTATACGTCTCGTCACTGAGTTAGTAGGAATGTAAGGAAAACGAGTAGGGACCGCCAGAGGCAAATTGGAAAGAAGTGTCAGGTCGTGAGGCGTTTTCAGATATTAGATAAAAGACTCAATAAAGATTTAATATTCTGCTGATTTTGGTCGTAATTACTCCAAATCGCTTCATTTAACTGAATATTATGATTTTTAAGGCGGTTATCCGAGAAATTGGATTGTGAATATTGCCAATAGCATCCGCACGCAATTCAACTTACTTCACGGTTTGCCTTATAAATGTTGGATAATTTATCAAACCGACATTCATTACATCGATAACTTGTTTATGATAGCGGTTGATATAAAGCACTATTCATTGGCTTTAAACCTAAGCGTTACATTTCGTTTAGGAACACATAACTATGACAACGGAGTTGGTCGTGAAAAAACTACTATTGGCTACAGCAGTGGTCGCAGCTGCAGGGGGCGCTGGCTACCTGTACCAAAACAATACTACCGCAAGTGATGCAGGCTCACTGTTAACGCAAGTTCCTGCAGATTCACTTATGGTGACGTATCAGACAGAACCTTTTAACCATTATAAATACATGAACGCATTCGGTACGGCGAACCAAGGCTCGATTGCAGAACTTTTTGCCGATGAACCACTGTCTCCACAACAGCAGTTTGCAGTTAACTTATTCGATGGGTACCTAGAGAGTGCTGCGTCGCCAGAAACATTAAAAGCTTATTTGGGCACCGGGGAAAACATTAATCCTGTGTTGTACACAATTGGTATGGTACCGGTGTACAAAGTGGATATTGAAGACCCTGCCGCGTTATGGAAAACACTGGATCATGAAGAGCAGATGAGCGGCGCTAAGCATGAGTTGGTTAAGCTTGGTGAAGTCGAGTATCGTCGTTACGAGATGACTGATTCAATTGACCCGCAGGACGGTATTGGCTTGGTTGTAGCCGTGGTTGATAACGTGCTTACGTTAACGGTTGATGTTCCGCAACTGGGCGTTCAAAACCCGATTAAAATGGCATTAGGGCTTGAAGCACCAAGTCAAAATATTGTTGAGAGTGGACGTCTTGAGGCGTTGCAAGCCAAATACGGTGAAAACAACAACTCTTTTGGTTACTTTGATCATCGCGAAGTGATTAAAGGTTTGACGACGAAAGATGGCAATATGTTTGCTCGTCAAATTAGCACGTTGGATGCAATAGATCCTGAACCAACTATTGAGGAAATGCGTTCACCAGCCTGCCATACTGAGCTTACTCAAGTTGCAGAAAACTGGCCTCAGTCCGTCGCGTTTGCAG
Organism: Vibrio sp. Vb1127; assembly: GCF_033338735.1. Lineage (NCBI taxonomy): Bacteria > Pseudomonadati > Pseudomonadota > Gammaproteobacteria > Vibrionales > Vibrionaceae > Vibrio > Vibrio sp. Vb1127. The sequence goes on from NZ_JAWOTF010000006.1 coordinate 206,358, forward strand.
AATACAAGATGAAAGGCGATCAGGCGTTCATTAAAGGTTCTTTTGTTGTTGAGTCCAACAATAAAGTGATTCTCGATGCGCTCAAGTCGATTCGTGGTGTATTGGCAGAGTCTAAAAGTGATAAGAGTTTCTTTAGTATGGCGCTTGGCTTAGACATTAATACGCTAGCGCCATCGATTGGTCAGATTTGGGCTGACTTGACTCAGCCTCAATACCAATGCTCTTTATTGACACAAATGCAGCAAGAGATGGGCGGCCAGAATCCAGCAGCCGCTGTAAGCATGGGGTCAGGCATGGTTAACGGCCTTAAAGGGTTAAGCCTGCAAATGTTTGATATCAAAGTAGATACTAATGCTCAGCATGGTGAAGTATTTAGCCAGCTAGATGGTATGTTGTCTCTTTCTGCCAATGATCCAATGATGCTTATTCAAACTGCGCAAATGTTCGTTCCTGAACTTGCTCAACTGCAAATTCAACCGGATAACCAACCTGTTAATGTCAGTGACCTATTAGAAATGCATACTGGCATGAAGGTGGACGTGTTTGCTCGTCTAAACGAAAACCATTTCACCCTTTACAGTGGTGATAGTGCTGCGGAAGCAAGCAAAGAAGTGATGGCGCAATCACTTTCTCCAAATGGCTTGTTCAGCTTTGATTTTGATTCAGAACGTATTTTGGAAGTGTTAGAGAGTGCGTCGTCAATCACTGGGGAGCCGGTTCCGGATGATGTTGTCAAAAGCTTACAAGGCGAGCTTGTTGGTGGTATGACGATGGACGTGACAGACCAAGGTATTGGTTTTGAGTTTGATTACCGTGGTGCAACTAAACCTGTAACGGTTGCACAACAGTAACACATTGAGTAGAAAAAGGCGGCATATGCCGCCTTTTGTTATTATGTACCGCATTAAAAAGCGAGTGGGAAGAGCGACGCTTACTCATCTATTTGAGGATGAGAGTATTGCTGATATTCAGGTAACTCTTTTCTTAAGTTACCAAATGTCGCCCATGCACTTTCTTTTGAAAGTTTGTTGATCAGCCAGTTTGGCAATAGACCTCCGGGATCAGCAAACGCCTTGTATTCCACGAGTGTTGTATCGTTTGTGAGTTTTTGTAACTCCCAAGTCGCATCAACCGAGCGAATTCGAACATAACCATTTTGTTCAGCAAGATATGAGTCAGGTGCGCTTTTGATTTCTACGGTGAATCCCAGCTCATCGACCCAGTACTTTGAGTAGGTGACCATATCCCGATTTTTGGCAGGCCATGGTGCTTTAAACTGGGTGTAAACGATGTTCTCGGTGGCCGATATCTGATTTAAAACCCGGCTATGACTGGCATTGTCAATCCAGTTCGGGATGTTGTCACTGTCTTCCAGTAGCGTTAAAAATGCACCATAGCTGGTGGGTGTGAACATCCGGGCACGGATCTCAACTAAACCGTCACTATGTTCTCGGGAGTAAATTGTGATTCCATTCTTGTCACTCTCGAACTGCCAGTTCTCGTTGGCGCTCGCATCAGTACCAGCGGATATCAATGTGGCGAGTGTTACGGCGCCCATTCTTAAATGCAACATCATGTTAGTATCCGCCAACTTTTCCTAAATTTAAATTTATACGATTTGTTGTAGCTATAAGGACAATAGTATGTTTGTTGTTATTGTTCTGAAGGTTGCTCTGCACTAAAGCCACGTTGAATGTTGGTGAAGGTAAGCGATGCAAATATTACGATAACGATCGCTAGATGCCATGCTTGACTCAATCCAAGCTGCACCAGAGTTAAGCTGACCAATGAGGAGACGACCATTTGTCCACCACCAGACATTGCCGCTGCGGCACCTGCTTGCTTTTTATAAGGTTGCATTACCATCGCTTGTGCACAAGGTAGGGCAATACCATTACCCAAGATCATTAATAGCTGTCCTAGCATCAGAAATAGAGGCTCAACAGGGCAGAAAAATAACCATATTGCGGCAGCGAGGTGAAGAAATGGGGTGCAAAGCAGCATTTTTTTATTGCCAATAATTGGCCTTACTCGGTTACAAATCGTGGTACCACATAACATACCCAAAGCGGGAATGAGCGCCCATATCGCGTATTGAGCGGAGGTCATGCCAATTTGATCTTGCATGATAAATGGCATCACAGAGACTGTCGTAATCATTAAGCTGAAGTTTAACCAACTGATACTGGCGAAACTCATAAAGTAACGAGACGTAAGTAAGCTCTTGTATTGGAGTAACATTTTTCGGGGTGACGGAATGACAGAACGTTTTGTGATGGTTTCTGTGAACTTAAAGGCGATGATTACCCAGGCCAGCGAGACATAGCCCAATAGAGAAATAAACACCATACTCCAACCGAAGTGGAAGTTGATAAAGCCGCCAATCACAGGTGCAATAAGTGGCGTGATTGAAGCCGCCATGGCGATGTAAGACATTGCCACTGGGAGTTCATCCCCGCTAAATCTATCTCGAGTCGACGCCCTCGCGAGTACCGCGCAGCATCCTGTACCTAACCCTTGTAAAAAGCGCCCCATCACCATCCCTGTAAATGTGTCACTGAAGAAAATAATCATCAGCAGACCAGACATCGCGATGAGTAAACCGGTAAGTAATACTCTTTTTCGTCCTAAAGCATCTGACACTGGCCCGTAGATAAATTGAGAGGGGCCAAAGCCGAGCAAATAAATACTCACAAGTAGTTGAGCTTGGTCGAGGGAGATGGAAAAGTCTTTTGCTATCCATGGCAAAGAGGGCATGACTAGCCCCATGCTCAACTGGCCAACGCTAATAATAAGACAGGCGAGTAGTATAGTATGAGAGTTGATTGGGCGACTCATGACTGGTCTCCATTCAAACAACCTTTTTGGCGTCGTGATCTTAAGCCGCCTTCGTCATCCACTTCATTTAGCTTTGCTTTGACCCGCTTCACAGTCGATAGACTGACTTCGCATTGCTCTGCTACGTTTTGCAATGTGTAGCCTTCTAGCAGCAACGTTGCGATCTGTTGGTGTTTGGTTTTGTTTGCGGGGCGGCCGCGAAACTTCTGTTTCCATAATTCTGGCTGCTCTTTAATGGCCTGTCGCCCTTGCTCTGCGGCAAACAGGCGATGTTCAGTCTGCACTTTCCCATATCCAGATAACACTGTGAGTAGTGTTTGAGTTTGAACAGAACCTGGCTCAAAAGTTATTGATTCACATACGGTTTTTAATGTTACCCCTTTATCGAGTAGCATTTTTATCGTGTTCAATGCTTGACTAAAGTCGCGACCAAATGCGGTCAGCCACCAGAGCACAATCGTATCCCCAGCTCTGACGGAATCGAGCAGTCGTAAGAATGCCTCTCTCTCGGTTGGAGGCATGCAACCACGAACCTTATCCTCAAAATGCTGAGCTTCGGGCGCAAAAGCTTTTAGAGTATTAAGGTGCTCTTGGTAAGCTCGATTTTTTGGCGAATAACGAGTGTAAAGATACGTGGTCATAAGGATTATGAGCCTCTTTTTTTGGTTCATATAGTGTGATGGCTCATAAATATACATGGGTTCATTAATGCTTACAACACTAAATGAGCCGTTTGGGTGTCAGAGGCAAATAAAAAAGCCAACCGAATGGCTGGCTATAGCTATTTAAGCTTTTGTTGTCTGGCGCTCGATTAACTTCACTGGCACCATCATTTTTACTAGGCTGCCGTTTTTCGTATTAATTTGATCAACAATGATCTTCACGCACTCGCGAGCGAGGCGACGGAAATCCTGGCGGAATGTGGTTAGTTGATAGCTCAACCATTCTGTCTGAGGAATATTATCAAAGCCAATGACTTGTAAGTCCTGAGGAATGCTCAACCCGCATTCTATACGAGCGATATCCATGACCGCCATCGCAAGGTTATCGGTTGCACAGAACACCGCTTCAGGCCGATTTTTGTCTGCCAGTATGGCACGGACTTTATCAAGTGAGCTCGCGTAGTCATAACTGGCTTCAATGATGCGTGGCGTCTTGCCAGTTAGGTCTTCAAATTCAGAGCAGAAGCCGCTTTGGCGTTCGTCATTCGTAAAGGTTGGCACTTCTCCCGTCAAATAAACCGCGTTCTTCACGCCACTTTTGTGCAAAAGTTGCGCGGCTTGTTGGCCTGCTTCGTAGTTGTCACTGATAACGTAGCTACTCCTAGTACCTTCAACAACTCGTGCGTATTGAACAATTGGGATATTAAACTCTTCACATTCTTCATAAAGGGACTTATTGAAGGTTGCGGAAGCAGCAATGACACCATCGACGCGATACTGGAAGATATTTGGGATTGAGTGACCCTCTTCTTCATCCACTTGCCATGGAATCAATACGGCAGAATAACCTTTTTTCTGTAACTCACTGGAAATTAACTGCAGTGTTTTCATATGGATAGGGTAATCCGCATCAGGAAACACCAAACCTATCAATTTCGATTCGTTTGTGGTCAGGCTACGTGCAAAGGCGTTAGGGCGGTAGTTAAGGGCTTTAGCCGCTTCAAAGACTTTTTGCTTGGTCTTTTCGGATACTGAGCTACCCGGAACAAACACGCGCGATACAGTAGATTGAGAGACGCCTGCCATCTTTGCCACATCTTTTGATGTGACTACGTGTTTAATTGATTTCATGAATAAAACTTAGTTGCCAGTAATTGAGGTCATAAGACTAGCATAAATAGGTACGTATTCATAAATGTTCTGACGGGGTATCCTAAGTAGAATAATGGCTTTGGAGTATTAAAAAGCAAAATGTGGGTTAACCCATTCGATTTGCTTTGAGCTAGCACTAGATCTAGTGCGTAGATACTGTCCGTTTGTTGGACGTACAGTATCTACGTAAAGAACATTAATTTGCTTGTTTGACTGCAACTTTACGTTTCGGGGAGAGGAGTGAATACCCCATGTATCCGATGCAAGCGGTAGCGACAAGAATAGAGCAGCCACGCATAAAGTTAATCAGCATAGGAGCGTTGTCGGTAAACGCGTTGATCCCCCAAAGCATCACGAGAGAGAATACAAACATCACTAGTAAGCCATAACATGGAGCATCGATTTTGCCGGGAACGACATACCAACCATCTTCCTTGATTGGTTTATTTAGACGAGCATATTCCGCTTGCTGGCCTTTCACTGTGTAAAGATGCATTTCATCTTGTTTACCCGTCAGGAGAAGGCTAGCAATGTAAGCGACAACGGCATTCACAAGGACGCCAATCACGCAATACCAAGGCCACGCAATATCGGTCGCAACGGCTACATACCAAATCACCAAGAAGCTAGCAGCAACGCCAATCAACAAGCCTTTTTCCGTAATGTGTTTTGAGTAGAACCCAAGGACAAACATACAGAAGCTTGCACCGACAAAGTAAGAGCCTGCCTTACTCAGCACTTCCAGTACCGAGCCTGTGCTGGTGGCAAACATGATCGCTGGAATGATGACCAAAATCGCCCACGCCACCGTGAAGAAACGCGATACCTTCAAGTAATGCTCTTCCGACTCGTTTTGCTTGTAGAAGCGTTTGTAAAAGTCAGCCACAGAAACGGTCGCCATTGAGTTAAATGCGGAATCGAGACTCGACATACTTGCCGCCAGAATCGCAGCGGCAATGATGCCCATCAAGCCCGGCATTCCATATTCACTCGCATAATGAAGAATGATGGTGTTGCCGTTTTCAAACTCTTTACCGTCGTAATAAGCGTTGAATAGGACACCAAGTAGGATAAAGACAAAGTAAATAAAGAAGGCCACATAGCCCATCATCAACATTGCCTTTTTCGCATCGCCCATGTTTTTCGCGGCCATACAACGTTGTACCATCATCTGGTTACCACCATACACGGTGGTGTGGAACATCGTCATTGCAATAACGCCGGCCCATACAGTCGTTACTTGGCTTAGGTCAAAACTTGTTTGTAGGGCATCTGTCATTCCTTTCGCTTTGAGTTCTGCCATGACCTCCGTCATCGGGGCAGGCATGCCATTCCACACGGCTTCGATGATGATGAATGCGCCAATAAATAAGATTACTGCTTGAATAACATCGGTCCAAATGACAGCCGCTATACCGCCCATTACGGTGTAGATAAGGGCAATTGCAGTGACGATCATGATGCAGTACATCACGTCGATACCAGTAATGAACTCCAAAATCATTGCTGTCGCATAGAGTACGGCTGCCGAGCTCAATGCTTGTTTGATAAGGAAGATAAACGACAAAGTCAGTCGTGAAGCCTTACCGAAGCGTCGTTCTTGATACTCGTAGATGGAGGTTAAACCGTTGTTGTAGAAAAACGGCATAAACACAGCCACGATGAAGAAGATCACCAGCGGATAATTGAGGTGAATCGCGATAACCGACAGGCCTTCTTTGTAAGACCAAGCTGGCCCGCCAAGGAACGACATCGCACTCACGTAAGTACAAACGACAGAAATACCGATCGCCCACCAAGGGATGCTCTTATCACCCAAGGCGAATTGGCTAGCCGAAGTGACTCGCTTTCCGATTACTGCACCCAGTACTAGCGTGAGGGCGATGTATCCCCCAAGGATGCTCCAGTTAAGTGCGCCAAACTCATGCATAATTAGGTCCTTCTAACTGTTCTTTCATTTGTGCAAACACGTCATAGCCAAGTTGTAGCAGGATATGAACGATGTCGATCGCTACCCAGTTTTCTTTCAGTAAATCGCCTTCGCGTCGCCAAATGTCCATAACGCGAAGTTCGATGTGTTTTCCGGTTGGGGCAAGACCGAGCCAGCCACTGTGACCAGTGTGAGTACCATGCATATGTGGCCAGCCACCTGTGGATACGTAGTCATTTTTGGCCAAAAAATTGACCTCAATATCGACACTTCGGTCAGGGAAGGCAAACACAAATGGCGCTTGATGGTGGTTACGGAAACCTTTGAGACCGCGTGTAGTACCAATACCAGCAGGGCCGTACCACATGAAGTCATTGTGCCAGTAGTTTTCTAAATCCATCGAGAAAAGATCTTTGCCATCAAAACGACCCAAGCAAGACAGCATATCTTCAACCAGCTGGGCGCTCTTTTCACTTTCTTCCAAAGACACAATAGATTGTTGAATACCGTTAGAAGTTGCAGGAGAAGGAACCAAGCCATCGTGACCTAAGCTTTTACGAAGAGGGTTGCAGCCTGCTTGATTCATCGCATCGATGAAGTCTGGAATCATGTATGATTCGGTGATTTGGTCGTTCTCCACACACACCATTTCGGTGTAACGCAAGTAGAGTGTTTTCCCTGTTGCTGGGATGCCAAATAGTGGTTGTTCAAATGTACCGATAAAGTAGCCGGTAGAGTTGTACCAAGTGCGGCCTTCGTATTCGCCGTGCATAACAATTATTGGTCGGCGCTCGGCGTCAGGCAAAGCATTAACAAGTGGTGAGAGGAAAGATTCGTGGGTTGCATCTGGGCCATTAAGATCGTTCACAGGGTGCGCCACGCACCATTTTACGTCAGGGTTCAAAGTTTGCAGAGCGGCCTGTTTTTGCTCGATGTCTGCGGCTTTGAAGTAGTTCTGGTAGAACTGTTCGATGATGTTGAGTGACATGTTGCTTCCTTACTGTCTGTGATTTTAATAAATAGTGTTTAGTCAGCCGTTAGCCTTGCTGTAGCAGGATTTGCTTCCAGATTGCGGTCTCGTCAAACAAAGTGAATTCGCGACGAAGACCCCAAGGGCCAAACTCAGCGTGGCTGATCCCCATGATGTAAACCTCTTTTCCTGAAGGCTTACCAAACATCCCATATCCCTCATGCTTACCGTGCAAAGACCATCGAATTGCAGCGCGTGGTGACATCATGTCGTCATCCCGGCCAATACGATGGTGAACGGTAAATTGAGCATTTGGGAAAGACGCACGAAGTGCCATCCAAAAATGATCGACTTCCGAGTGTGATAAGGCATTTTGACCGCTAGTGTATTCGCCGATGCAAGCGCGGTCGTACTCTTTCGGTACTATTGAGAACTCGGCATTCATAAGGCTTCTGAGAATTGCTTCGTATCGCTGACCATATTCGTTGTCGTTGCCTACGCCCAAATAAGGTCCAGGAATGTCGACTTCAGGTGTGAACGGAAATGGGCTTGATTCCACGCCACCTTCAAATTCGATTTGTCGGCGTGCAAACTCTTCTGACGTCATGCCCAGTTGCTTCGCGATATCGGCTTGATCGCGAACCAACCATTCGTCATTGATTTGGTTATTGATAGCGTGGCAATCTGCGATAATACGGAAACGAAGTTTGCGGTTCGAGGCTTGCCCGTAGAAGCCGTTGCCACTGTGTGTTGCAGTAGAGATGATTCGATGAGAAGAAAGCATGCCTTGTTCCGGGGTGCCTGACCAAATGACGTCTTCGCCATATAGCGTGCGATCGGGAAACTCGGCCAGTGTCGCCATTGTTGCACTGATCACCCCTTCGTTTCCTTGAACGATAGAGAGTGGAGTACGCACAACAATGTCGGGAGAGTAGTAGTGTTCTAAGGTGTTTAAACCTCGGTCTTCCCAAATCTCTTTTGTGATACCAAGAATGTAGTCGGGAAAATCACGCCACTTTTCATCGAAGCCAACCATGGCCATAAATCACCTCCGTAATTGAATAATTATGTTTGAATTATGTTTTGATTACGTATTCAAAATATATCATGTTGCCATTTTGTCAACGGATTGTTTTTTGATTGTTTAAATAGCGTGCTGATGATCAGATTTTTAACAATTGAGCGGAAAATAAACTAAAAAAGTACAGGCGAGATGGAAGCTATCTCTTATCGAGACGTGTTAATAAGAAAGGAGGTCAAAGTTTTTTGTATGAATTTTCTAGTATCTTATTGTTTTTTAATCGCTTAATTTATTTTGATCTGTTTGAATGGAAACAAATGATTAAGCCAAAACTGATAATCATGCAGATCAAGGCACCCAAATAGACTTTATCGCTAATATTCAGCTATTTTGGTGTCAATTATCCTTATATCTTTCAAATTTTCCTTTTGCATACGAATGCTTTAAGTCTTTTTTATTAAATCGGAAGTAGATAACGAATAAGCCACTAGAAAGGTGTTTATCTAGTGGCTATAACAGTCATAAGCGCTCTATGAGTGCAACGATCAGGATAAAAGCGCAGGTAATGATAGCGAGATGGCAGGGATGAAGGTAATCAACATCAAGGCCACTATCATTGCACCAATCCAACCCATGATGGCTTTAGAGAGCGACTCTATCGGTACTTTGCCTACCTGACTTGCCATAAACAGGTTGGCACCCAGAGGAGGCGTAACAAAGCCAATGGCCAAGTTCACGATCATCACGATCCCAAAATGAACGGGATCCATGCCGAGTGCTGACGTAATGGGTAACAGAATTGGCGTGAGAATAACAATGGCTGCCAGCGTTTCCATAAAGGTACCGACAAGCAACAACAGGACATTGATGCAAAGCAGTATCAGAAGTTTGTTTTCAGTAATCGATAGAATGAACTGAGCAATCTCGGTCGGTAGACGTTCTAGGGTCAATATGCGGCCAAACGTCACGGACGCACCCACAATGACGAGTACTGCGCCAACTAACAGTGACGACTCTAGAATGATTTTCACAACTTGCGCTGGTTTGAGCTCTTTATAAACAAACATGCCAAAGAATAAGCCATAGAGCACGCCAATCGCTGCGGATTCGGTAGGCGTGAAGATACCGGAATAGATACCGCCGAGAATGATTACGGGTAGTAGCATTGCCCAACTGGCTTCTTTTAGTGCATCAAGACGCTCTGACCAAGTGGCTTTGCGTTCGTTACCTGTGTAGCCCCGCATTTTTGAGACAATTAGACAATAGCCGATCACTACCATACCGACGACCAAGCCAGGAATGATGCCTGCCATGAACATTTTAGTTACCGAGACTTCAGCTGTGATCGCGTAGACGATCATCACCACTGAGGGTGGAATAATGACCCCAATTCCGCCGGAAGAGGCTATCAAGGCACCGGCAAAGCTGCGGTCGTAGCCTTTCTTCACCATAGATGGAATCATCGTCAGGCCGATAGCGGCAACAGTGGCAGACCCCGTACCAGAGATGGAAGCGAAGAACATGCACGCCACAATGGCGACGATGCCAAGCCCACCAGTAAAGTGGCCAAAGAAGACCTCCGCCACGTGTAATAATCGTTTTGAGATCCCTCCTTGGCTCATAAGGTTACCTGCCAAGGTAAATAGAACGACGGCGAGGAGAGGGAAAGAGTCGAGCCCTGTTACCATTCCTTGGACTAAAAACTCGATGTTAAGAAACGGCAGACTGAGTATCGCGACCATACTGGCTGCCGCCAGAGCAATACCGACCGGAACGCCAATGAGCAGAAGCAGACCAAAGCTGCCAAACAAAAGTGCAGACGTCATGCGTTAAACTCCAATAGTCGGTTAGAAGTACGATACTTTGCTTTGATATGGCGATAGCGTTGGCGAGAAAAGCGAACTCGTTCATTGCTGGTGGAGCACGCGTTCACACGTTGATAAATGCTTGTCACTAGGCGCGCGCAGCTTAATAGTGCGCAAACTAAAACAGAGGCATACAAACACGCAATAGGAATTTCCATTGCGGGTGCAATCTGACCGAGTTGCAGGCTGCGGTTTATAACCTTAAATCCAAACCAGGCGACAGTTGCACTAAAGGCAAGGTAGATAAGATCAGAGACAATCAAACTGAATTGCGTCCAATTGCCCGGAAGTTTATCGATGAACACACGAATGCGGATGTGTCGATCATCTCGGATACAGTAGCTGATGCTCAGGTACATCGCCCATACGAATAAATAACGAGCCAGCTCTTCAGCCCACGCGATCGTTGCATCGAACAGGCGTAGGGCGATTTGCAAGCACAGTAAAGTTGTCATCGTTGAGATCGCGATAACGATAAGGGTTGGTTCTAGGTATTTGTCTAGTAAGCGAAACCACTTCATGTTCACCTCCAAAACGAGAAAGCACGACCTGTTGCCAGATCGTGCAAAAGAGTGGGAGTTATAGGCGTTCTATCTCGGCCATCACGTTGTCAAACAAGTCTTTACCCGTTTTACTGCGCAAGTCCTGGTACACGGCCGCATTCATTTTCTCTTTCATGATGCTGCGTACCTCGTCTGGGACGATGTTAACCGTCATGCCTTTCGCTTCGAGATCTTTGATCACTTCTTGATTTTGCTTAGCGGCGAGCTCGCGCTGCTTAGCGATGGTTTCTTTGCTTACTTCACTGATCAGCGCCTGTTGCTCTGCAGGCAGTGAATCCCAAAACGATTTGTTCATGAACAACACGTAGTTGGTGTATATATGGTTAGTTAAAGAGAGGTACTTTTGTGCCTCGTAAAAACGTTCGGCATAAATAGAGTAGATAGCACTTTCTTGAGCGTTAATCAGGCCTTGTTGTAACGAGGTGAAAATTTCTCCCCAAGACAGAGGTGTTGGCGCAGTACCAATAGATTTCCACGCGCTTATTTGAGTGGGGTTAGATGCCGAGCGAATCTTTAGCCCTTTCAGGTCCTCAATACTATCAATTGGCTGTTTGTTGTTGGTCACGCTACGAAAGCCGACCTCCATAAAGCCAAGTCCATGAAAGCCTTTTGATTCCATAGCATTCAACAATGGTTGTCCGATCTTCTCACTGTCGAGCGCTTTGTGTGCTTGCTCTTCGCTATCAAAAAGGTAGAACACGTCGAGCACGTTAAACTCTGGGACGTAGGGAGAGAGTAAAACTGACGCACCAAACGTCATTTGTAAGTTGCCTTGCTGTACGAGTTCAGTCGTCTCACGCACATCGCCTAGTTGTCTTGCCGGATAGATTTCAACTTCTATCTCACCGTTTGAGCGAGCTTCCACTTCTTGTTCGAAATAGAGCATTGCTTTGTGTACGGGAGAGGTTTCTTGACTGTCATGAGCAAGACGAATAACACTGGTTGCAAACGTATTCATACTGCTAAATGCAAGCCCCAGTGCGGTAAGTGAAGTAAGGATTGCTTTCTTCATCGTTCTTCCTTGTTTCTGGTATGACCTGCCATGGGCATTCGTCGGCAAGTCACACAACTTTTTATGTTTTTATAAATTAGTTGAGCAATTCATATCCATTTTGCATACGAATCCAAAATAAAACATTAAAGTAACAAGTCAATAACAAGATTGATGAATTGATGAGGAATTAAATAACGATTGGTGAAAATTTAATCGTGATCACAGAAAATGCCTTACTCGAAAGCAAGGCATTTTGTTTATGAAGAATGAATAAAAATGGATTTATTAAATGGTGCTACTACGTTCGATCAAGGTGCCTTGCTCGAAAAGGTATTCGCCAGTTGCATCCAGGTTGCCGTTGATTCGATTCATCAAATCTTCAACCGCTCGTTTAACAATTTTGTCGACTGGTTGAGCAATGGTGGTCAAATCATAGCTCGGCCATGCAGACATCGGAATGTTATCTACACCCATCACAGAGAAGTCTTGGGGGATCTTTGCTCCGGCTTGTCGCAAGCCATCCATCACACCCATGGCGAGGATGTCGTTTGCACAAAAAATTGCATCGGGTTTGCTAGTGTGCGACAAGATCGCTTTCGCCGCTTCTAAGCCTGCTTCAAAGCTGTACTTGGCTTGGATAAAGGTTGGTGACGGGGAGCCGAGTTCTTGCAATTTTGAAGAGAAACCCAGCCAACGCTCTTCACTGGTCATGGAGCCAGCATCGCCACTGATATAAGCACACTGTTTTGCGCCTTTCTGCGTTAAATACTCGGCTGCTTGTTGGCCCGCCAATCGGTTATCAATACCAGAGCTATTGGCATTAATACCCTCGGCGTAGCGGTTAATCAAGCTTAAATGAACGCCAAACTTTTCGCATTGGGCAAACGCGCGTGAGGTTAAACGGCTGGTGGCGATAACGAGTCCGTCCACTTGGTATTCAATGGCGCGTGAAATGGCGAGATCGAGGTCGTCCTTGTCGATAGGGCAAAGCACAACTTGTCCGCCTCGCTTTTGAATTTCGACAGCCAAAGCACGAGATTGCATGTCGTACATTGGGTTTGATTCGCTATCTAACGCAATCGCCACTAAGCCTGAACGATTCGAAATCAGACCTCGGGCGATGGCATTCGGTGTGTATCCGAGCTTAGCTGCGGCATCCATCACCATTTTGCGTTTCTTCTCGCTAATACTCGCAGTCGGGCTGAATGCTCTAGATACCGTCGATTGAGAGACGCCGAGCATCTTCGCGACGTCGATCGAAGTTACTTTCGCTTTAATGGTGATACTCCTTATTTAAGGCCATTGAACCTTCTCATACGTGCTGAGTGTATGGGCTAGGGGATTTCTGTGTCTAGAGCATTACATTGATAAGGCGTAAATATCAGAGAAAACTCAAGAATTCATCACATTTCTCTCTTGTTTGAAGCCATCAATGATCATTTTGTGTTCAGACCCAACACAAAAGAAGCTAACGCCGAGTTCACGCCATTCCCGAGCTTGTTGAGCCGTCGCGACAAACATGCCAACAGGTTTATTGGCGGCTCTGGCCGCTTCGATTACTCGCATACTTGCTTGTGCGACTTTCTCATCATGAACGCTATCAGCACCATAAGCGACAGTGAGATCAACTTGGCCAATGAAGAGCGCATCAATTCCTTCAACATTGGCAATCGCTTCAACATTTTCAACCCCTTGAGGGTCTTCAATTTGTGCAATGACAATCGTATTCGCACGGCTGTCTTTTAAGTGTTCAACCATGGGCTTAGTGGCGTATTGCGCTGCTCGACTGGAGCCAGCATACCCTCGGCCACCTTCTCCGTAATGGCAGATTTTCGCCAGTTGCGTCGCTTGTTCAGCAGTACAAACATGGGGAATTTGCACACCCGCCGCGCCACAGTCAAGCGCGTTCAAAATGGTTGAAGGGGCGCTGTCTTGTACTCGTACCACGCACGCGAGGTCATTCGCTCTGGCCGCCATGATGCACAGATCAAGCGAGGAACGATCGAAAGGTGCGTGCTCTGCATCCAGTACCACAAAAGGCAACTCTGCCAGTGCCAATACCTCGATAATGTGAGGATGAGGGGTTTTAACAAATGTACCTAATAGCGTTTCTTTAGTCAGACGTTGCTTAAAATTGCTCATAATTCTCTCCTTTGCAAAGGTATGCAAAAACTAACACGGTGAAATGTAAATGATGAGTAAAAATGATGTGATCTAAAACTCATTTTTGATTAAAAATTAAACTCAATCAAGGTCCTTATTACTTACTTTTATTTGTTTAAATTAATCAATACAAAGGCTTAAGGGTGGTTTTTTTGGTTTGTTGACTTAACTTGTCAAATGTTATTTAAGTGTTTAATCTGATTTTGCATTCGTATCCAAAAGTATAAAAATAACCGTTCGTCAGCCTCAATGTTCAAGGAGAAACCCAATGGCACGCATTTTAAAAAACGGAATCACTGAAGAAGCATCAGCATCAAACGACGCAAAAGTGCGTCAGATTGTTGAAAACATTCTTGCTGATATTGAATCGAAAGGTGATAGCGCTGTACGTGAGTTGTCTGAAAAGTTTGATAACTGGTCGCCGGAGCAATTCCGCCTGTCAGAAGAGCAAATCCAAGCCTGTGTGGATGCGCTTGATGAATCGACTCGTCATGATATCGAGTTCGCTCAGCAACAAGTTCGAAACTTTGCTCAAATTCAACGTGACTCAATGAAAGACGTCGAAGTAGAAACCATGCCTGGTGTGGTACTGGGGCATAAAAATATTCCAGTCAACAGCGTGGGTTGTTACATCCCTGGTGGAAAATACCCATTGGTTGCATCCGCTCACATGAGTGTACTGACGGCGAAAGTCGCGGGCGTAAAACGTGTTATTGCTTGTGCACCTCCGTTTAATGGCCAACCGAATGTGGCGATTGTCGCTGCGATGGCAATGGCGGGTGCGGATGAAATCTACTGCTTCGGTGGTGTTCAAGCGGTAGGAGCTATGGCATTGGGCACGGAGACTATTGCGCCAGTCGATATGATTGTAGGGCCGGGTAACGCATTTGTAGCAGAGGCAAAACGTCAGTTGTTTGGTCGCGTTGGTATCGATTTGTTTGCAGGCCCAACGGAAACCCTAGTCATTGCCGATGAGAAAGGCTGTGACCCAGAATTAGCAGCAGCAGATTTGCTTGGTCAGGCTGAGCATGGTTACAACTCTCCCGCTGTATTGTTGACCAATAGCGAAACATTTGCGCAAGAAACCATCAAAGAAATTGAACGTCAGTTAACCATTCTTCCAACGGCTGAAGTCGCGGGTAAAGCGTGGGCAGATTACGGACAAGTGATTGTGTGTGATAGCTACGAAGAAATGGTGGAAGTGGCAGACGATATCGCTTCTGAACACGTTCAAGTGATGACCGAAGATCCTAAATACTTCCTAGATAACATGACCAACTACGGTGCCTTGTTCCTAGGTCGTGAAACCAACGTTTCTTACGGCGATAAATGTATTGGTACCAACCATACACTGCCAACGAAGAAAGCGGCGCGATACACCGGTGGTCTTTGGGTAGGTAAATTTATCAAAACCTGTACTTACCAGCGTGTAACGGAAGCTGCGTCCCTCAAAGTCGGTGAGTATTGCTCTCGCTTGTGTGCACTCGAAGGTTTTGCTGGCCACAAAGAGCAAGCGGATATTCGTGTGCGCCGTTACAAAGGCAAAGTAGAAGAGGCGTAATATGTCGAAACTTGCCTTAGTCACAGGCGGCAGTGGCGGACTGGGTGCCGCCATTTGTCGCAAGCTAGCTGAATCGGGATATCGCGTAATTCTGACTTACAACAGTAATCAGAAAGCGGCCGAGGATGTGCTTTCCTCGCTGCCACGTAACGAGCATCTAGCATTCAAATTGAACGTGGCAGATTCTAGTGCGATTGAACAGCTTAAACATCAAGTCAGTGAAATAAGCGACAAGCTGGATTTGTTGGTCAACTGTGCGGGGATGACGAAATTCGTCGCGCACTCTGATTTGCAAAGCTTAGATGACCAGCTGTTTGACCAAATATTCCAAGTGAATGTTCGTGCGCCTTTTGCCATGGTTCGAGCGTTTGAGCCTTGGCTTAAGCAAGCCAATGGTTGTGTGGTGAACATTACTTCTATCGCGGCACAGACTGCGATGGGGAGCAACATTGCTTACTGTGCAAGTAAATCTGCCGCGGAGAACATGACCC
The DNA here is from genome assembly GCF_033338735.1 of Vibrio sp. Vb1127. NCBI lineage: Bacteria > Pseudomonadati > Pseudomonadota > Gammaproteobacteria > Vibrionales > Vibrionaceae > Vibrio > Vibrio sp. Vb1127. The sequence goes on from NZ_JAWOTF010000006.1 coordinate 222,568, forward strand.
GTTCTTTAGCTCGCGCTCTGTCTCCCGAGGTTCGAGTTCTGGCTGTTGCTCCAGGGCTTGTCGACACTGAGTTTGTCAAAGGCTTGGATGACGCATGGCGTAATCAACAAGAACAATCCACACCGCTTAAGCGTTTAGCCAATGATGAAGAAGTCGCTCAAGCCGTGTACGCCGTGGCAGATCTTCTTACCTTCTCGACAGGCAATACCATCGCGGTTGATGGTGGGCGACCTTTAGGTCTGTAACACACTTTCGGTCTGTAACTAACTTTAGGCTTGTAACTAACAATTCAAAGGCTAGGTCCAAACAAGGACAACAAGGATTTACAATGACTCTACAATCTAAAATGAATAATAATCTGGTCCGCTACATGGAACTGATTCCGGGTACGAGTGCGTTTATTGATGCGCGCACGCCAGGCAGTGATCTGAAAGATAACTTCTGCATTATCGGTGCTGGGGTGGCAGAAAGCAGTCGTCAGCATGTTCATATTCGCGATACGGCGGGCTTTAACATTGGTGCCGCAGGCCAACCGCCGGGCATCAAAAATTCGTTGCACTCTCATCGTACCGCCGAGCTTTTCTTGGTGTTCAAAGGTCAGTTCCGTTTTTATTGGGGGAACGATGGAGAGCATGAGGCGGTGTTGTCTCACGGTGACGTCATCTCGATTCCAACCAATCTCTTCCGTGGATTTGAAGTGGTTGGCCGCGATTACGGCTTTATGTTCTCGGTACTTGGCGGCGACGATTCAGGTGGCGGCGTTATTTGGCATCCAAACGTTATTAAAGACAGTCAAGGTTATGGTTTATACCTCAAAGCCGATGGCACACTCGTGGACACCATTAATGGCGACCCGGTGCCACAAGAATCAGAATTGATGCCGCTGCTTACCGAAGAAGAGCTCGCGACCTTCGATACCTACACCGCAGAAGAGATGATGCCATTTGTCGCTCTGCAAAAAGATTATCGTGAAATCAAAGGCGATTTCGGCGGAAGCAACGTGAAACAATACGCCTTAACGGGTCATCCTTTGGCGAGTTATGACTTCCAAGTAAAGAGTGAAGATGAAGTGAGCATCATGGCTTATGAGCTTTCTGAAGGTGGCTCGATTCCTCAACACTGCCGAGAAGAAAAACAAGTGCTTATCAACTTTGATGGCGATACTGAAGTGGTCCTCACGCATCAAGGCGAACAAGCGAGTGTTGTTTTAACGCGCGGTGATGTGCTGAATGTTCCAGAAGGTGCGTCATACTCACTGACGAACTTGCGTGGTAATAGTTTGACGTATTGCATTCTTGGCTCTGATCAACCAAAGCCGCTGGCAGGAGAATAAAATGACGCAACCCACCTCGTTAGTTTGGCTACCCGGACTACTTTGTGATGGCACATTGTTTGAGGAAGTCAACCGAGCGTTGCCAAGTTGGGTTGAGCCTTCATGCCCGACGCTGGCTTCATTGCCGTCAATGGAACAGCTGGCGCAGAAAGTATTGCAAGACGCACCGCAGGAGTTTGTCTTGGGTGGCTTATCAATGGGTGGGATTCTTGCCTTTGAGGTGTACCGTCAAGCGCCAAACAGAGTCAGAGGTTTGGTGCTAATGGACACCAACGCGGCGGATGAAAAGCCAGAGGTGACACAAAAGCGCGACGCACTGGTTAGTCGAGCGTTAAGTGGTGAATTTGAAAGCATTACGCCTGATACTCTAATGCCAGTGCTGATTCATCCAACCCGTTTGCAAGACAAAGCGTTAACTGAGCGTATAGAAGGCATGGCGATCAATGTAGGTTTGGAGGCATTTGAAGCACATGCTAAAGCGTTAGCAACTCGCCCGGATGCTCGACCTTTATTGGCGGACATTCAAGCTCCTACGTTGGTGATAACAGGTAAAGAAGATAAGCTTTGTCCGCTAGACAATCATCTGCTCATGGAGAGATGCATCCCAAACGTCACGCTTCATGTTATCCCTGAGTGTGGGCATCTATCTACGCTTGAGCAGCCTTTAATTATTAGTGAAGTGATGACTACTTGGCTTCAAGATAACTTTGCTTAGTGTTGATAAGAACTTCATCACTCACCACCTTAAGGTTACTTGGGTATAGGTGGTGAGCGATGAGTATTATCAGAAGTAGTAGCGAATACCTGCCGCGAATTGATCATCACGGTTTTCGAATTTGCTGCCATCGTACTGATCTTTACCTAGATCGAACTGGTATTCAGTCCAAACTAGGAATTTGTTCTTCTGGAAGTGGTATTCAAGACCAGGGATCAGCAAGTTACGCTCGTAACCTTGTGTCTCGTCACCACGATCTTCCATGTAGTTGTAGTTCAACGTTGGGCGTAGGCCGTTATCGAAGTGGTAGTAAGTGTAGATTTCGCCACCTAGGGTATCGAACATTACGTCCGTACCGCCTTGGCTCACTGCTTCCCAGTTTTCGCCAACGTGGAATGTCGCACCCGCGTAGAAGCCACCGTTGCTGTAGTTTGCGCCCAATAGCATGATGCGCATGTTGTCGCCGTTTTCTACGCCAACCACGCTTGCGTCTAGATCCGCAACTTCATTTTGATGGTAAGCCGCACCAAGTGTTACGCTATCAACCGGTTTGTAAGTGATCGACGCACCCATGCCGTTTTTCAGTGAGGCTGTCGCATTGCTTGCTAGAGCAACATCTTCACGCGTGGTTTGGTAAGTAAAGCCGTAGCTCACTTTTTCATTGATTGAATTACGGTACGTAATTGAGTTTTCTGCACGACCAGCACCGGAAGCGATACCCCAGTCAGCTAGGTTGTAAACACCTGAGCCACGAGTACCGAATACACGACCTAAATCGGTGTACCATGCTACGTCGTAGAAGGTAGACCACTGCTTAGTACCCGCAGCAATCTTGCCGTATTTTTCGTGATCAACACCTGCGTATAGCAAGCGGTCGTAAATGTTGTCGCCGTTCGCGCCAGAGTTGTAGCCCCATTCCGCGTGACCGAAACCAGTCCAGCCGTTATCTAGACCCATTTGGCCTTTCAAACCGAAACGTGAGCTGCCGCTGTTCCATTCGCCGTTGTCATCACCGCCACGGTCTTGGTAGCGAAGATCGAAACGGCCATCGATGGTTAGGCTGTCGCCAGCGTCATTAACAAAAGTGTGTGCAGCAAAGGCTGAGCTAGAAGTAAGCGCTGCTAAAATCACTGCAGAAAGGGTCGACTTTTTCATCATCAATCTCATTATTCAGGGCGCAGAAAGCCACCGTGCGTTCATGCCCGTTGTGAATAAGGGTTCTATCTTGAGGTTGTGCCCCATCCTTGAGGCACGAGTTGGGAGCATGTCACCTGAACCGAGAGGGGATTCAGGCAACATAAAGGCGGGTTGACAATCCGCCCCTAGGACTTCTTATAGAGAAGGGTTTAGGATCTGTTGAGTACGCTCGAACACGTCTAGACCTTGCTGTTTTAGCCAGTAAGGAAGGTCGATCAGTACCCAGTTCTCAGATAGCTTGTCGCCGTCACGGTAGTAAACGTCAACCACTTGCATGTCTGCACGTACTTCACCACCTGTCATACCTAGGAAACCACCGATTGGCGTGTTAGATAGGTTTGGCCAGCCGAAGAAACAAGAGAAGTTACCTTCTGCGAAACGACATACGTGGCCGTTAAACTTCTTGTCTTTTAGGTTGTTACGGAACGGCAATTGGTGCTGCTGTTGGTAACGAGGAATTGTGTAAGACGCACCGATACCACATGGACCGTACCAGATCATGTCTTTAGACCAGCTCTTCTCAAGAACTTCTGGTGGGCAACCCATAGCGCCACTGTCGTTTAGTGCAGATAGGTCATCAACCATCTTGTTCACTAGTGCTAGTGTTGCTACGCCTTCTTCTGGTGCTGCGTCTTCGAACAGTAGACCGTCGTGGTTACGAGGACCAGGGTATACGAAGTGCTTACCTGTTGATGGTGGTAGTGGGTAACAACCCGCTTGGTCCATCGCGCCTAGAAGGTCTAGGAATAGGCCAGTCTTAGTGATCTTGCCGTTTTCAACACAGTTAAATTCTGCGTAACGGATGTTCATGATTTTGCCAGTTGGGCGCATGCCTAGGTATTCAGCGTCGAATAGACCCATGAAGTGACCCATGCTCATTACCCAGATTTCACCTGATGTTACTTCGTTCTCACCACCGATGAAGATGTCTTGACGACGCTGCATGCGAGTCATTGATTTCATCAAAGGAGCCCAGAAAACGTCAGCCGCTGCTTGAGCGCCTTGTTGCTCACGGAATGGGTAAACACCACGCCATAGGTAATCTTCTGAAGTGTGTGCTTTTAGTACTTCTGCCACGTTCTCGTGAGTTGCGTTTTCCATTGCGCTGAAGTATTCACGTACAACGCGTTTCGCTTCTTGATATTTAGACATAATAAACTCTCTTATTTGCTGTCGAGTCGGCTTTGGGAACAGGACTCGAAATTAAGTTTTTTCATCCGACCGGGGAGCGAGCCGGAGTTTTTGAAATTCAGTTACGCTTTTGCTGCTTCGGCTTTTTTGCTCTTATCGAACACGCCGCCTTTTAGTGTCTCTGGCAGTGATAGCCATAGAAGACCAGCAAGGATCCATACGATTGGTGAACCCCACATTGCGGTTTGTAGGTCGGTACGCTCTTGGATGAAGATAAGTACCATTGGTGCCCACATACCGAGGATACGACCGCCGTGGAATAGCGCTGCGCCGTAGCTACGTAGGTGTGCTGGGAACAGTTCTGAGAAGTAACCACCCCATACCGCTGAAGAAGACAGACCGAAGTTGTAAATCAGACCAAGTAGAGCCAGCATGTTTAGGCCGCCAATCACCATGTCGCCAGGTGCAACAAAGAAGATTGAAACCATGATGCCCGCTAGGATGAAGCCAAATGCGTTCACCTTACGACCGAACTTGTCAGCTACCCAACCCCAGAACCACGCACCAAACAGTGAACCAAATGCTGAGATAGAGAAGATGAGACCGATGGTTGCACCGTCGAACATACGTACATCACGTAGGTATGTGGTTACGAAGCCACCAAAGAATTGGAAACCGTAGAAGTTAAGGCCAGCCAGTAATAGACACGTTAATGTGATCTTACGGTAAGGCTTGCTTAGCATTTCGCCCCAAGAGCCTTTTTTCGCTGGTGCATCTGATTCTTCTGCTTTTGCTTGCTCTTCTTCACCGTAAGCGATCACTTTGCTGTCGCTAGGTAGTACAAAGATCATGACCACAGCGGCTGCCAATGGTGGGATACCACCAACAAGCATTAGGCTTTCCCATGGTGCATCGATGCTTGCAATAAATGCTGCATACGCACCCATTACCATCAGTGCTACAGAGAACATAGAAGACGCGAATGCCGTCAACTTACCACGTACCGTTGGCGTAAATAGGCCGATCATCAAGCTTACTGCCACGGTGAAGTAACCACCCAGTGACAAACCAATGATGAAACGCATTGCTGCCCATGTTGTGTAGTCGGTGAACATCATATTGATGATCGTTGCGCCACCGTTTAGGGCTGTGATGGTAATAAGAGTGGATTTCTTACCAAATTTTGTTGCGAACCAAGCACAGCTCAATGCACCGATAAGTGCACCAACCGACTGCCATGTATAGAACTGGGCAGTGTCTGACAGGCTAATACCATCATACGCTTCAACGATGTATGGGCGTACGTAGTCAATAATTACAAAGTTATAACAATAGAAAAAGTAACCAACCAGTATCGCTAGATAGGCAGCTACCCTTTGAATCATAGGAACTTCGCTCATGTGTCTTTTGGCATTCATGACCGATAAACCTCTATTTCACTTAGGATTTGTTGCTATTCAAACTTAAAGAATACGATCTTATTGGGATCATCTTCGATTTCGTGTCGTGGTGAATCATAGTTTTTTTAAGGTCATTAGATCCGTGATCAATATCAATTTTAAAATGAATGCGTACCCAATTAGTGGTTTTTAGTGATGGGAGTCTCATTAAATCGGTCTTTTTGGCATTTTTGAATATATAACCGTCTATATTGGTGATTATAGTCACAGTTATGGCGGGATTATCGTTTAGATATGCTTTTTTAAAGTAATATCAAAGCACAAATAATTAGCACCCAGAATTATGGAAACCCTGAAATGGTTACGTACTCAAGTTTTGTGGTGATTGCGTTATACGTGTTAATCACCATATTAATCAGCTATTTAGTGAACAAGCGCTACAGCAATGGTGGCGACTTTTCTACGGGTGGAAAGCAATTTGGCTGGTTTACGGCGGGTGTTTCGATACTTGCGACTTACATTAGTGCGATGACGTTTGTAGGGATGCCTGGTTGGGTTTATAGCTCTGGCCTGGAAGCGATGAGTATTCACCTTAACTATCCCATCGTTATCTTTTTCACCGTCATTTTCTTTGTGCCTGTCTTCTATAAGCTGGGCTTGACTTCGATTTATGAATACCTTGAGCACCGCTTTGGGGTGTATGCAAGAACCATCAACTCGATTGTGTTCATTGTGGTTCAATGTATCTCTGCGGGTGTGATTTTGTATGCCGTGGCGCTGATCTTAGTGCAAGTTCTGCCTATCAGTATTTCTGAAGCCATTATCTACATTAGTATTTTCACCGCTTGCTATACCTATGCGGGCGGAATTTCCACGGTTATCTGGACCGATATGTTGCAATCTGCAGTATTGGTAGCAGGCAGCATCGCTATCTTTGCCATTCTAATGACAGAGATTAATGCGGCAGATTACCTTTCTCGTAATCACCTGAATATCATCAACTTAGACTTTGATTTAGGCGTAGATACCACACTCTGGGCTGGCGTGGTTGCCGTGAGCTTTTTGCATTTGAGTGTGTACGGCACCAACCAATTGATCATCCAACGCACGTTAGCGACGAGATGTGAAAAGACGGCGCAGAAGTCGATGCTGTTGTGTGGTTACGGTGCATTTTTTGTGTACTTATTCTTCGCGGTACTCGGTGTTCTTTTGAGTGTTTTCTATCAAGATCAATCGTTTGAAAACAGCAACGAAGTGATTTTGGATTTCGTCTTCAACCACACTAACCCAATCGTCGTTGGTTTGATCATTTCCGCATTGGCGGCGGCCGCAATGTCGACCTTGGATTCTACCTACAACTCAATGGCGACCGTCGCAACGTTCGATATCTACAAGCGTTTCGTTCGCAAGAGTGCCGATGATGAGCACTACGAAAAAGTCGCAAGAAAGATGAGTTTGCTAGCTGCGGCTATGGTGGTAGTGCCAGCTCTTCTGGCGGTATCGAATGAATCGGTACTCAAAACCATCGCTAGCCTGACTTCCATCTTTGTTGGTATCCGTCTTGGGTCATTCGTGCTTGGCTTATTCTGGGCAAAAGCCAATGAGAAAGGCGTGATCGTTGGCAGTATCATGAGTGTGATTGCGGTGTTTACTGCAATGTATCTCGACGTGGCTTGGCCGTGGTTCGCGCCAATTGGTACGTTCGTCTTCCTTTTGTTTGGTGTGTTAGTGAGCCGTCGTTGGGGCGCTGTGACTGCCGAGCAACAAATCTTTATCAATAATCAAAAACATCTTTTTGCAAAGCCAACCGCAAGTCATTACGGGCTGTTGGTGTTCGCTGTGGCGACCATCGCTGCTTGTATGGTTCTCCCTGATTGGCTTTATGCTGCATTGTCGTAATAGGTAAGTTTATGCTGTCCATCTTTGATATTTACAAGATTGGTGTGGGCCCTTCTAGCTCTCACACCAATGGTCCAATGATCGCGGGTTACCACTTCACTCGTTTGATTGAATCGAACTTGGCAAAAGTGGTTCGTATTCAAGTCGATTTATACGGCTCACTCTCGTTAACGGGGGTTGGTCACCATACTGACCGTGCAACGATTTTGGGTCTGTTGGGTAACAAACCAGATACCATCAAAATCGCTTCTGCGAACAAAGCGATGCGCAAGGCGATTGAAGAGGGCATGATGTCTGTTGATGGCCGTCATGAAATCGAATTCAACTACAAAACGGATATGTTATTCCACGAAGAGAACCTTCCTCTGCATGAGAATGGCATGACGATTACTGCCTTAGATGCGCACGGCAATCAGGTTGGGTTTGAAACTTACTACTCTATCGGTGGTGGTTTCATCGCAACGGCGGATGAACTGCAAAATGGCAGTGCGACTGCTCCCGTAGAAGTTGAGTTTCCATTCTCCAGTGCGGACGAAATGTTGGCGCAGGCAGAGAAGAACGGCATGAGCCTCGGTGGCATGATTCTGAAAAACGAACAAGCATTTCAGGATATGGAAGCCATCAATCAACGTGCAGAACAGATCTGGCGTGTGATGACGCGTTGCATGGAGCGCGGTTTCGAGACAGAAGGTATCTTGGATGGCGGCTTGAACGTGACCCGCCGTGCGCCTAACTTGCTGAAGAAGCTTGAAGCAAATGCAGCGATTGAAAACGATCCAATGGAAATCATGGATTGGATTAACCTGTTTGCTTTTGCTGTGAGTGAAGAAAACGCCGCTGGTGGACAAGTCGTAACGTCGCCAACTAATGGTGCGGCGGGTGTGATTCCAGCGGTATTGATGTACTACCATCGCTTCATCAAAGAGCTCGATACTAAACAGCTTAAAGACTTCCTTGCTGTATCCGGTGCGATTGGCATTTTGTACAAAACTAATGCGTCTATCTCGGGTGCCGAAGTGGGTTGTCAGGGCGAAGTCGGTGTTTCTTCTTCTATGGCGGCAGCTGGCTTGACCGCGCTACGTGGTGGCAGCAATGAACAAATTTGTATTGCGGCCGAGATCGCCATGGAGCACTCACTAGGCATGACTTGTGACCCAATTGGTGGCTTAGTGCAAGTACCGTGTATTGAGCGTAATGCAATGGGTGCAATGAAAGCGATCAATGCATCTCGCATGGCACTAAAGCGTAATAGTAAATGTTTGATCTCGTTGGATAAGGTGATTGAAACCATGTACCAAACGGGCAAGGACATGAACAAGAAATACCGCGAGACGTCACTGGGTGGGTTAGCTTTGATTCACCTAGCGCCGCCTTGCGAATAATGAGTTAGGCACATCTAACCAACAAAAAAGCCGAAGCACTGAGATGCATCGGCTTTCCTTTTTTGGAGCGTTTATAACTTAGCTATGCGTTTGCTCACCTTTTGGTGTGCTTTGGTTTGGTTGATAGTGCAAAATCACCATCGAGGTGGGTGACAGCAAGACTTCGCCTTCAGCATGTCCTGGGTTGAGATTACGTACGTTTGTATCACAGATCGTCACCCATTCTTGCTTTCGCTCATTGGGGAGCTTAAAGCGAGCTGTGGCGTTAGTTTGGTTGATGAGGTAGACCAGCTCTTGCCCTTCTTTACCGATACCAAGGTGAAGTGCGACAGAGCTTAAACGGTTCCAATCATCGTGCTCCATTAAGCGACCGTCTGTACGGCGCCAGAAAATACGGTTGTTATTGCGATTCTCGCCACTGAAAGCTCGGATAAATGGCACCATGTATTGATTTCGGTTGGCGACCATTTGTGACATCCATGCTTTGAAATGTTGCTTACGTTCTGTCTCTTCCCAGTTCAGCCAACTGGTTTCGTTATCTTGGCAATAGGCATTATTGTTACCGCCTTGGGTGTGAGACAGAACATCAGCAGTGAGAATGTGTGGGATACCGAAGGCAAACAGCAAGCTAGCAATAAGGTTGCGTTTTTGCTTTTCACGCGTGGCGATAATCATCAGATTTTCCGTCTCGCCTTCAACACCGTAGTTTTCTGAACGATTGTCACCGTGACCGTCGCGATTTTCTTCGCCATTGGCTTCGTTATGTTTGTGCTTGTAAGACACTAAATCTTGCAGTGTGAAGCCATCGTGATACGTGATGTAATTTACGGTGAGTTTGTATGGCCAGTTCGCTGCACTATAAATGTCACGAGAGCCCATTAATCGAGTGGCAAACTCTTTTAAATAGCCTTGATCACCGCGCCAAAAACTGCGGGAAATATCACGCAGTTTGTCATTACATTCGTTCCAACCAAATGGAAAGTTACCCACTTGGTAGCCATTTGGACCAATATCCCAAGGCTCGGCAATCAATTTGGTTTCACGCAAAATTGGGTCTTGCGCAACGGCTTTAAAGAAAGCTGCTTCTGGGTTGTAATCATCGCCCTGTCGACCTAACGTTGCAGCCAAGTCAAAACGGAAGCCATCGACTTTAAATTCGCTAACCCAGTAGCGCAATGTATCCATCACAAGGTTTAAGGCTGGTTGGTAGGTGAGATCCACTGTATTTCCGCAGCCGGTGTAATTGGCGAAGTGGTTGCCATGTTTGATGTAAAAACGGGAATCGAGGGCCTTCAGGTTGAAGATTGTAGGCCCTTCACCACCTTCAGCAGTGTGGTTGTAAACCACGTCGAGAATCACCTCAATGCCGTTTTTATGCAATTCGCGAATTGTTGTTTTTAATTCCGTAACGGCGTCTTGTTCTGCGTAGCGCGGATCGGGCACCATAAAGAGATAAGGGTTGTATCCCCAATAATTGACCTTTTCCATCTCTAGTAGATGAGGCTCATGCATGCATGCTGCGACAGGTAGCAATTGCAGCGTGTTGATGTTTTGCTGTTTGTAAAAGGCCAGCATTTCAGGTGATGCAAGACCTAAATAGCGCCCCTTCAGCTTGTCCTCAACCTCTGGGTGGCGTTGGGTAAGCCCTTTGACGTGCGTCTCAAACAATACCATCTCTTCTCTGGGTATACGCGGGTGATCCGTGTTTTGCCAGTCAAAATCATCTTCGATAACGACGCACTTCGGCATATCGAAACTTTTGGCTGGAGAGTAGGGAGGGTGATAGTGGAGGGCTTTATCTATTGATTTTGCGTACGGATCAGAAATTAACAGTGGCTCGTCCTTGTGGGAGACAAGGTAACCGTATTTTTGCCCCGGCTTAATATCTGGAATAAAAGTATGACGTATGCCAGCGTATTCATTCGGTAAACCGTGAAGCTCGTAGCTGCCATCGTCTGCAAACAATGCCAGTTGAATGTCTTTTACGCCTGGAGCATGAATAGAGAAGTTACAGCCTTCTTTATTCAATGTTGCGCCCAGGGGGTAGGGGCGAGAGAGAAGTCGTGTCATCGGAGATACTTTATTTAATATTTATTGCTACCTTTAGGAAACTATAAGTTAAAAACTTTGTCTTACTAAGGTCAACCACCCTAAATATAAAAATATTCGTGTAATTTAATTACTTTATGTGACGGCTTAGAGTCAAAAATATGAAATGGCTATCACTTTGTAGCGGCTCAAAACCGAACAAACTTACTAATTCCTCCCTAGATTGGTGATCTGACTCGAAAAAACACCATTCGGTAAATTTTCTACTCCCTTCTCATCCCCCTTAAATTAGTTTAGGGCGGAGGAAGTCATCCTTGTACGCCTCGGGTAATCTCACAACTGTTGAAACAAACGGGGATTCGTTCCCATCTTACCTCTCTTTCTTTAGGTGTGTTTTTACTGCCTATATTCACCTAAAAGAGTGAGCAGGGAAGACAGAATTATAAATACCCTTAATGGAGTTAAGAATGAAAAAAGTAAGTGTAATTGCTGCTGCTGTTGCTGCAACTTTAGCTGCTGGTTCTGCGTTTGCAGTGGATTTTAACGGTTACATGCGCGCTGGTACTGGTATCAGCGGTAATGGTAATGGTGACCTTGCTGTAAACAAATTTGGTATTGGTCGTCTGGGTAACGAAGACGATAACTACTCTGAGTTTGGTTTGGCGGAAGAGTTGAAAATGGGTGACCAGACTTGGCGTATCGAATCTATGATTGCTTCTGGTGCTCCTGGTGCGAATGGTTGGGAAGATGCTGATTTTAACGTTGCTCAGTTTGCTGTAAAAGCTAAAGGTCTGATTGCTTCTGATAAAGACGCAACTATGTGGGCTGGTAAAACTTACTACCAGCGTAAAGATATCCACATCACTGATTTCTATTTCCTAAACACTTCTGGTACTGGTGGTGGTATCGAAAACCTCTCAGTAGGCAACCAAAAACTATCTCTAGCATTGATTCAAGATGGTGAAACTTCAGATTCAACGGGTTACATCTTTGATGCTCGTTTAGCGAACATCGGCCTTTGGGATAATGCTGCTCTTGAGTTGGCTGTTGCTTACAACTTTGCGACAGATTCTAACGATGCAAAAGAAGAAGCGGATGACGGCGTATTGGCGTCTGCGATTATCCATCAAGGTATGAGTAACGGTTTTAACCAAACAGTATTTCAATACGGTACAAATGGTTACGGTGTTCAAGCTGCTAACTTCTGGGGATCTGGTGCTTATTACGCGCGAGGTACAGAGGCATTTAATGATGCATCAGGCTTCCGTTTGATCAACTGGGGTGTAATGAACCTAGCTGAGAACTGGGAAATGGGTCACCAACTTGCTTACCTATCAGGTAGCGACATTGGTGGTCAAGCTGCTGGCGCTTACACAGGTAAAAACTTCGATATTGATCAATATTCTGTAGTTGTTCGTCCTATGTACAAGTGGAACGATACAATGCGCACAGTATTCGAAGCGGGTTACAACTCTGGTGAGAAAATCGCAGATAGTGGCCTAGCAAAAGAAGATTTTGGTAATGCTAAATTCACAGTTGCTCAAGCTTGGGCTATGGGTGACAGCTTCTGGGCTCGTCCAGAACTACGTGTATACGGAACTTACTTGCTAGATACTGAAAATGACAATGCGTTCAACGGTGACGATACAGAGTTCGTATTTGGTGTTCAAGCTGAGGCTTGGTGGTAATCAAATAAACTCTTAGTTATCTAGCTGTCCTAGTCAAATAGCCGACATCAGTCGGCTATTTTTCTAAGGGTTATTGAAAAGTTAGACGTTTCATTAAAGTCACTCTAAGATGCTTTAGTGCCAAAACCTTTAGAAAAATAACTAGAAGGAAAAAGTATGTACTTCCGTGCCCTCATGTTAAGTGGATGTGTAGCGCTTGCTGGCTGCCAATCCACTGAAGTTATCGAACAAGTTCAAGTTGCTCAAATGCAAAAAGTTGACACACTCTCTGAACTTCAATCGGTAAAAATGAAGCTTCCTAGCTCTGCCATTATTGATATCACTGCTCAAAGCCAAGTTCTGAAGTATCAGAATATCGATAGCCGTGTCGCTGTGTTTGAGCTTCCAGCAGATCGTGGTGAGTTTGCTATTAAAATCACCAGTCTAATCGAAGAGACGGCTTTTGTACCAAGAGCAGTTATTGTCGATAAAAATGGTAGAGAGCTCGAAAATTATGATAAAACTGAATTTGAGTACAAAAAACCTCGCCTGCATCTTGGTAATCGCTTGGCTGCCGAAAAAGACTTTTTCCCCCCAACGGGATTAGATTCTGTTTATCTTATTATTTATACAGATAAAGCCGACCTTGGCGGGTTTACCGAAGTGATTCACCCCGCGCGTTTGGACGCTGAGGGGAGAGGTAACTACTTACCAGAAGTAAAAGATATTCCAATTCCTAACAGTGATACAGGTAAGATTGAAGTCTCGATTGACCGTGTGAGTTTCTTCTCAATCGGAACATCAAGTAATGAACCAGCGGCGGCTCCAATTGCGGCTAAGGCGGTTGAATCAGTACAGCCTGAAACACAAACTTACTACCACAACGCAATTAAAGCGGCCGTAAAAGCAGATGATATCCCTAAAGCTCTGAGCTTACTTGATGAAGCAAAAGCGTTAGGAATTGAAGGTGCGCAAGAAGTATTTGTAAAAGCAGTTAATAGTAAATAGATAATTTTAAAAAGCCGGCTAAGATAGTCGGCTTTTTTATTACGCATTTAGTTATCTTTTTCACATATTATATTATTCCTATTTAAAATTTATTTTATTTCGATCCATAATATATATGTTCTAATTTAATTAGTACTTGGTCTAATAAAAATAAGGATATAACGTGAAAAAAATAATTATAAATACAGCATGTACTTTAGCTGCTGTGTCTATCTTGTCTGCTTGCTCGTCCACATCATCAGAAAATACAACCCAAGGTGAAGTAAATAATGCGGTTGCGTTTACGAGCACGCAGATTGATATGATGACAAATTGTAGTTTGCCGGATTCAGCCGAATCTGGCCCATTGTCTAAAGACATTTTTGTTGTAGGTAGTTTCCCAAATGCAGATTGGAAGCACACTGCCGAGCGCAAGCTGACCTATAAGGGGAACAATGTCTATCAAGTGATTACCGATGAAATTTCAGGTAATTATAAAATGCAGTATGCCGCTGAACAATGGAAACCACAGTTTACTGCCAAAGGTAAAAAATTATCGGTCGGACAATTAAATGAACTGACTTACGGTGGTTACGGTACAGATACAAAACTAGAAATTAAAGAGCCTGGTAAATATCTTTGGAGTTTAGAATTTACAGATGATGGCTCACCTTATTCAATTATGGTAAATAAGTGCCAATAATATTCCATTCAATTATTTAAAATCTATTTTTATTTATTAACCCCTGCATGAAACACATGTCGGGGTTAATTTTATTACTCAAATTTCCGTAGTTTATTTGAGTAAGTTAGGGAGAATAAAATGCGTAATATCCTACGTAACCATCGCCTGTCTCGATCGTTGCTTGCGTTAAGTGTGATTGGTGCTTTATCTGCGTGTAATTCTTCTGGTGGTGGCGACACTAATAGTAGCACTCCGCTACCGGATACCAGTTATGCTTGCCAAGCCAATGTCATGGCGCAAAGTAACCAACTTCGTACTTATCAAATCATGGTAGAGAGTTTTGTAGATGGTGATGCGAGCATTGGTCACGGTACAGGTTATGGCACCAGCCATCATATCGGCGATTTGCAAGGAGTGATTGATTCACTCGATTACATCCAAGATTTAGGGATGAACGCGATTTGGTTGACGCCAGTTTTTGAATCGGAAGCGATAGCGGGCCAAGAACACTGGGCCGATCGTCTGGATGCCACGGACTACTTTGCTACGGATTACTTCACCATTGATCCACGTTTTGGTGATTTAGAAACGGCGAGAACCTTGGTCGATGAAGCACACAAACGCGGTTTGTACGTGTTTTTTGATGGCGTATTTGGCCACCATAAGAATGGTTTGATCAAACCATCTCCCTCCGGTTTGTTGCCATCGGGATCGAGCAACCCCGTTGATTACCCAGCCAGTCTCGATTTCTACAAAGAAGTGGCAACGTATTGGATCAAAGAACTGAAGATTGACGGCTGGCGTTTAGATCAAGCCTATCAAGTTCCGACAGACGCTTGGACACAACTTCGTAAAGCCGTCGATGAAGCCTCACAAAGTGTGACGTACACCAATAGCAAAGGCGAACAAGTGAATCCGTTGGGTTACATGGTGGCAGAGATTTGGAAAGGGGAGTCTGAAATCGCGAATGAGGCGTATGGATCGAACAGCGATCCAGCATTGTGCTCTGCATTTGATTTTCCTATGCGATATCGCATCGTTGAAACTTTGGCCGTGAATGAGAGTGGCGTGGGTGGTCGCGGTGCGGATTGGTTAGACAACGGCTACAGCACACACAACCAATATCCAACACATGCGCAGCCGAATTTGATGATCGGCAACCATGATTTAGTGCGCTTTGGTGACTTGTTACAGCGCGGAAATTTAGCGGATGTGAATGATGTGGAATATTGGTTACGCCATAAAGCCGCATTTGCTTTCCAAGCGGCGTACACCGGGCCAATCACGTTGTACTACGGTGATGAAATCGGGGATCAAGTGGATGGTTTTGCCGCAAAAGAAGACAACAGCACCTGTGCCATTCAAGGCTTGTGCGATGATCACGTTGCGCGCAGCAGTGCGAAAATTGAAGGCGTGACGGCGACGCTTGATGCAAACCAAGCCGATCTCAAATCTTATGTGACATCGCTGATGACAATGCGCGATGCGCATCCTGCACTTTATCAAGGGTCACGCACGAATTTAGTTGCGAGTAACGGCAGTTATGTGGACTTGAAACAATCTGGTTCGGACAAAGTCTTGTTTGCGCTAAATACCTTAGAGAGCGCTAGAAGCGTCACTCTTACTCAGGAGAGTGTTGGTACTGGTGAGTTGGTGGATTTGCTCACGAATGAAAAAATTACTCCGAGTAATGGTCAATATCAGATTCTAATGTCGCCACTACAAGGACGATTCTTTGCGGTAAAACCTTAAGGAATTATCCAGAATTGATGCTCACCAGTTGAGCTGACCACAAGCTTTCTTATAAACAAGCCAAGTGTTGTTGCTGACCCCCATAGGCGCACACTTGGCTTTTTTCTGTCTGTTTTACTTTTCCCTTAATGGTTTTACGACGATGTAGCCAACAAGTTGCTTCGCTTTTTGTATTGGCGTTTGTTTTCAGCAGATGGATATTTGTGAGATAAGCTGCACATTAAAAAGTAAATTAACACTTGTGCAACGTAAAAATGTGACTGAAGGATTATTTATGCCCCACTAATATGTTTATCGTGTCTGGGATTTATATAACTAATGGAAAAGTATAATGAAATCCATAACGAACTCCCTCTGTCTCCTTGCTGCTGTTAGCTCTCCGTTTGCATATAGCCAAATTATCAACGGTGACTTTGAACAGTGGAATGGCAATGTACCTACGCAGTGGTCAGAGATTGACGCGGGCATTACAGTGTCGCCAAGCAGCGAGCAAATCAAATCGGGTGGTCTGGCTGCCCAGGTCGTCGTGAATACAGGTACCCAAAGCAACACCGACTTTTTGCAAACCATTAATGTGGAGCAAGGGAAAACCTATCCGTTTTCTGTCTCGGTTTATCATACCGAAGGAAATGTAAAAGCACGTCTGGTGGTTGATGGTTATCACAATTACTCGAACCCACAACAGATAAACCAGTGGCAAGAGCTCGCGCACAACTACACAGCGAGCTCGAACAAGACCATCAACGTCGGTTTGCGTTTTTACGATGAAGCCAGTTTTGATGGCTCAGAAGTTGTCTACGTCGATAATTTTCAACCGACTGAGACGAGTACACAACCTCCTGTAGAAAGTTGTAGTGATCACCAAGTGGTCTTGACTCTCACAACCGATAATTATGGTTCAGAAACTAGCTGGACGTTAAAAAACAACCAAGCTGAAGTACTGTTTTCTGGTCAGGGATATGAGTCAGCAATCACCATTGAAAAGAGCATGTGCTTAGCTGACGGTAACTACCAATTCACGATTCAAGACGAGTATGGTGACGGCATTTGTTGTGGCAGTGGCGCGGGGTCGTACACGCTGACTGAGGGAGATAAGACTCTTGCTTCTGGCGCTGAATTCTCGAAAAGTGAAACCACCGATTTTACGTTAGGTGACTCAACCACGACCCCACCAGTGGTTGATGGTTACTATCAAGCGGCATCTGGTAAGACGGGATACGCTCTAAAAACAGCGTTGTTTAACATTATCAATAATCACTCCAGCCGAGGCTATTCTGCGGTCTGGACCTTGGTAAAAGATGCCGATATTGATCGTTATTACGAAAATGATGGCTCTATTCTCGATATGTATTCTGAAAAGCCATCTGGTAGCGATACAGTAAGCTTTACCAAAGTCACAGACCAATGTGGCCAATACAAAACGGAAGGGGATTGCTACAACCGTGAGCACTCTTTTCCGAAAAGCTGGTTTGGCGGTAAGGTTGAGCCGATGAACTCAGACGGTCATCACTTGTTTGCGACTGATGGTTATGTAAACGCGAAGCGCAGTAATTGGCCATTTGGTGAAGTGGGCACCGCGACCTACGTGTCTAGTAATGGCTCTAAACTTGGCCAAGCAAGCACTAATCTGGGCTACTCCGGTACGGTGTTTGAGCCGATTGATGAGTTTAAGGGCGACTTCGCCCGTGCTTATTTCTACATGGCAACCCGCTATGAAAATATTGTAGGTAACTGGGAAGGCAATTCAAGCAATGCGGATGCTGTCCTTGATGGTTCAAGTTCAACGGTTTTTGAACCTTGGATGTTAAACATGCTGAAACGTTGGCACAAAAATGATCCCGTTAGTGAAAAAGAACGAAATCGGAATCAACAAGTGTTTGATTTTCAGGGCAATCGTAATCCATTCATTGATCATCCTGAGTTTGTTGAACAGATTTGGGGAAACTAACGCCTTTTTGATTTTGGTATCCACCATTTAGTGACGCCAACAAAACAAAGGGGAAGCGTGATGCTTCCCCTTTTTCATTACGGATGTTTTTAAATGAAACTAGTTTTTCGTTACCGTCACGATTGGCGCCGACTTGTCAGCCGCGTTGAAGTGGAAGTTGTAGTTTCCTGCTTCTGCAATCGCAATTTTCAGGTTTGCACTACCGCCACCGACTTCCATCGTTAGCGCTTTACCAAGCTCAACACTGCCTTCGCCACCGAAGTTGGTGTCTGCTGCCCAGTCTGCGCTCGCAACTTTCATCTCGTAGTTGCCCGCCGCTAGGGTAATGTCTAGCGAATAAACGTCATTTGCAACATAGCTGAACTTCGCTGTTGAGTCTTGTGCTGGAGCATCCCATGTAGTGATAGTGCCACGTAAGTAAAGTGCTGTTTCACCGAATGTTGGTGCATCTGCTGACTTGGTCACTGACACGACCGGTTTTTCTACGCTTTCATCTTGAACATGTAGCGCGTTCAGAGTGAAGTTGTACTTACCTGTTTCAGCAACAGACAGCTTACAGTTACCTTCTGAACCTAATTCTAGTGAACCAGAAGCTATATTCGCAGCATCACAACCGATGTTTGGATTTGCCCAACCAGAGTCCGCGAATTTGAACTCGTGTTCACCAGCTTCAAGAACGCCAGTTACAGAGTACATACCGTTGCCAATAAAGGTCATCGCCCAATCACTGCTATCAGACCACTCGTTCATCGTGCCTTTCACGTAAACCACGGTTTCGCCGTAAGGAGGAATACTCGATACGTCTTTGTTATCCGTGTTTACTGGTAGGCCAGCACCTTGCGCGCCGTTTTGTGGCTGTACGAATACCGCTGTTGTCAGTGCTGGTACTGTGAACGTTTCATTGGTGAAGCTTGCACCTTTCACGATGTCATCCGCAGAGTTTTGTTGAACTTCATGTAACTCGAAACCAGTTGCGCCGGCAACTTTGAAAGATTTCTCAGTTGATGTTGAGTTCACAACGGCCACGATTGCATCGTAGTTCGAATCTAAATCGGCACCCGCTGAGGTACCATCGTCGATAGACATCACAATCAAGCCTTCCACTTGGTCTTTCCCTACGTTGCGGAAGTCAACACGGTTCATCACTTCTTGCGCGGTATCTAGGCGGAACAGTTCGCTTGTGCTACGGATTTTTAGTAGCTCTAGGAATTGTTGCTTAGTCAGCTCGATGTCGGTTGAATCTGGTTTCGCCGTGCTGTCACCAACGATGGTTTTGATCAGCTCCCAGTTTGCACCGTCTTTGTCTTCACGTGGTAGACCAACGTTCCAGTTATTGTCGCTTCCGTCGAAGAATACACGGTTGAACCAGTCACCAGAATCGTACGAGTCGCGCTGCATAGATTTAGAGCGCAATAGCTCAGAACCCATGTGGATGAATGGAATGCCTTGACCAAGCATCACCGTTGATAGGGACACAGACTGCATACGTGCACGCTCGGCAGATGAAGTGCCTGTCGCAATCTTGTAGGCGTTGTTATCCCACAATGTTTGGTTGTCGTGCTTAGACACGTAAGAGATGTTCTCTGATGGCACTTTTGTGTAGCCTGCAGGAGCACCATTGTAATCAACGTTCTTACCCAGCTTGGTTTCGCCTTTGTAATCAAGAAGGATGTAGTCAGCCAAGTTACCAGCCATACCTAGACGAACCAGATCTTGGTTGTGTAAACGACCATTCACCGACTCTGCGTCAGTTTTGGTTTCTTCGTTAGGATAAGCGGCGTTACCAAAGCCTTGGTTAAAGCGAAGTGGGTGCTTACCTTCAGAATCTACACCGCCATCAAACGGGCTTCCGCCACGAACTGCGTCACGCAGACGATCAGAGAAAGTACCGATTTCTGTCCCTGCCATGTTGACTTGTGTCGCCTGATCGAAGCGAGCGTTTTGCGCGACTTCACCAAAGTCCCAACCTTCGCCGTAGAACAAGGTATTCGGGTCAATTTCACGGACTTTTTCAAGTGCGTAAACCATCACATTTTTCGGCTGGTGGCCCATAAGGTCAAAACGGAAACCATCGACTTTATAGTCATCCGCCCATACCATCAATGAGTCAACCATTAGTTTACCCATCATCAAGTTCTCGGTTGCGGTGTTATCACAACAGGTTGAGTTTTCGACTCCGCCAGTGTTGACGTTTAGGCGGTGGTAGTACCCAGGGACAATCTTATCCAGTACTGATTTTTCGTTCACACCAGATGCATTTGTGTGATTGTACACGACGTCCATGACCAGTTTCAGATCCATTTTATGCGTCGCTTGAACCATTTCGCGGAACTCTAGAATACGCTTAGACCCGTTAGGATCGGTCGCATAACTGCCTTCTGGCACGGTGTAGTGGTAAGGGTCGTAACCCCAGTTGAAGCTGTCTAGCATGCGAAGATCGTTCATCAACGCTTGTGCTTTGCCCGTTGTTGGGTCGTAGCTATTTAATACCTCTTCAATCACTTTGCCGTCATCTTCGGTCTCACAAATGGAGGCTTCTGGCTTGATGCCACAAAGTTTACCCACGGTGTCGGTGATATCGACTCGCTTGTCAGCGTCTTCATCCACGGTTGCAATATCAAATGCTGGCAAGATATGTAGCGTTGTTAGGCCAGCATCTTTTAAAGCTTGTAAGTGAGATACAGACTCACGCTCAGGTTCTGTAAGCGCCAGATATTTGCCATCAAGACTTGGTGTGCCTTTGCTGTCGTTAAAGCTGAAATCACGAATGTGTGACTCGTAAAGGACGTGGTCTTCGTCTTTTTTAACCGTTGGGCGTGCGTAGTTTTTCCAATCTTGAGGCATTAAGCTTGGATCATCTAAATCAACCACTTGCGAGTATCGTGAGTTCTTAGACAAGCTCATTGAATATGGGTCTGTTACCAAACGCGTTTCAACGACGCCAGTTGTTGGGTGGTATACCTTAACTTGGTAGCGATAGTATTTGTTGACAACGTTGCTTTGTGCCTCAGAAACCCAGATACCTGTTGCTGGGTCTTCCGTCATGGCAACGGTCGCTTCTTCTGCTAAGTTTTCATCGTAGATTATCAGATCAACATCTTGGGCAGTTGGTGCCCATAGTTTGAAGGTTGCGGCACCGCCTTCCACAATCGCACCGAGTTCTTGACCGATCGCGTTACCTGCCTTGGAATCGGCAAACACCGCATCCAAAACGCCCGGTTTTTGCACTTCAGTTGCAGAAATGACGTCACCATTTGCGTTGTAAGCCACCATAACGATTTGTGACTTCAGGATCGTACGCAAGGTCGCGTCATCGACATCGATACCCGCAGCTTGAAGGCTAGCAAGGTGACGGAAGCGTGATTTCAGACCATCAGACAACTCACCAGCCTTTGTCAGCTCAACCGCTGTACCGCCAGAGATTTGCTTATCTTCATCCATTTTGATGTCATTGCTAAGGCTGTAGAACAGCTTCATGGAATCCGCACTGGTCGCCGCTTCCCATGCAATGGTGTTGGCGTCTAACCAATGGGCTTTTTGACCATCAATATCAACAGGGCGCTCTTCTATTGGCTCGTAGTAAAGTTCACTGCTGCCGTGGAAGCCAAACAAACCTTTCGATTCGCCGATTTTCGTCAACTCTACTTTTGAGTTTGCGCTGCCGAACGCTTTCTCATCACCTTTGTGCAGAATGAAGTTCATGCATTCGTGTGGGTCAGAGGCGTCAGGGTTTATTTTCAGTACGTAGTAAGCACCGTAGGTGTCGTTGATGCCATCGAATGGGTGTGGCGCAGACCAATCCGTTCCTGTTCCCGGAATGCCCATTGCGTCTAAATCTGTGCTGGTACAGCCCTCACCGTTCCATAGGTGCAAGCCCCAACCTTCGTAGTCGCTTGCTGTTGAAGCTGATGCTACGTCACGTTTGTAATAAATGACGACTTCGTTCTCTCCCGCAGGGTACAAGCCTGAGCCAGGGTTCGTCGTATCTTCGTTCGTGCTATCACTACCACAACCGCTGATTACCGCGACGGAAATCAAAGGCAGTACGGTTTTGGCAATTGTTGATAATTTAAATGTCTTATTGTCCACGTTTACAAATCCATTGTTATTGAATTGATATTGAGCTGCGCGCTGCCTTCGCTGACTCAATCATCAAGAAGGTTTTGCACACGCTAGAAAGGCAGATGCCAAAAAAGGAAATGTTCAATTAGATGCTAATACACTGAATCATCAGCAAAATGTGAGAGCAGGCTGTTAAGTTTTTTACAGGTGCAAATTTTCTGTCACAGTCGATTTTGTTCACAAATTAAATAATAAAACAGGCGCATAGTGAGAGATTCTGCACATCATTAAAATGTAAATTTTTATGGGATGAGTAAGGGGGGATGATAGGGGATGAGAATGTCTCAGCCCCAAAACCGTGATTAAGTTCTATAAAAATGAGGGCTATATTTTTCTTTTAAAAATAAGTTGCAGTGATGTTGAATAAAATACCGCCATTAAGTCTTCGCACGCTTCAGATTTTCGCTAAGTGGTCGTTATATAATGAAGGTAGTCGGCGTTACGTCGGCGCGTAATCATAAGATTTCCCTGAAAGGGAGTTGAATTGGGCCCTGAAACCAAAAGAGGCTATTTATGAGTAGTATGGGCATTGCCATTGCGGCAACTGGCCTTTCACTCGTCCTGATATTTGTGTGGATGATCTCGTTGTCGATGCGGAAACAGAGACTCGAGGCAGAGAGGAAAGCTCGCGAAGCCGCTTATCGAAAGGCGATGCATAAAGCGCGAGAGCAAGAGCGTAAAGAGCGAGAGTTCAAAGCCGAAACTGGGCATATCCCCACCATTTTATTTCTAGCGAAAGAAGCCGAAAAGGACAACATTCGTCAAGCGCTGTATTGGTATGATAAAGCCGCTAAACTGGACAATGTGACGGGGATGTACGGCATTGTTCGCTTAAGTGAACGCATGCGCGAAGATGTGATTTTAAAAGAGCAGGCAAACTTCTGGCGTACCGCAATTGCGGGAATGGAAGGGGATACCGAAGCGAAATTTTCGACGGGCAAGGCCTTGGTCTTTGGTCGAGGAACTGAAAAAAATATCCCAAAAGGTAACCAACTGATTGAAACTGCCGCCGAAGAAGGCTGCATTGATGCCATGATTTATATGGGGGAATGGCAGCTTTCACCAGACAATAGTGCAGGACGCAGTGCAGATGCGCTTTACTGGTTTATGAAAGCGGCGGAAAAAGACAGTGCGGATGGCAAGATCCAAGTCGGCTTATGTTACCTAAATGGCATTGGTACAGAAAAAAGCATGGTTAAAGGTTGCTACTGGCTAGAACGGGCCGCGGAAGGTGGCAGTGCTAAAGCGATGTATCATGCTGGCGAAGCGTGGAAGGATAAAGGTAAAACGGGTAATGCAATTGCTTACGTTTGGCTGTTTCTTGCTGCCAATATGGGCTACCAACCTGCGCGTACGTTACGTGATGAAGTGGCAACCAATATTGGTGTTGATGTTGTCGTTGGATTGCAGTCCATAGCGAAGCCGTTGCAAAGAAAACTGGCCTCAGGAATGGTGAGAAAGCACTCTATTATTCGAGCCCTTAACAAAGTGTACAAACGCGAAGCGTATTTTCCTGCGGAAGAGGAGCTCAATGCGGTGTTGAATGACGAGAGTAAAGAAGCCTCCGAAGCTTGGGAGGAGACATCAACACTAGATTTTCAGCCTAACATGACAACGGTAACAGCAGAAGGTCAGGCAAGCACATCGCCCAACGAAAAAAAACTCTCTAAAGAGGCGCTCGATTTCACTCAAAACTTCCTTCAGCCATAACATATCTTATCCAGAAGCCTCAAGATTGAGGCTTTTCTTTTGTCTTTAAAATGTTACGCCAAATCCAAGTCAGCTCAATGCATTTGAGGCTAGACATCCAATGGCGTGAAAACTCATTTTCGACATTTGGAGGACGAAAGATGATAAGTCAACCTGTTAAAATCGGTGACGACACCGCCGTAGTCATTCCAAGCGTAATCCTGGCTCAGCTCAGGATAAGGGAAGGAGATACCCTAGAAATCGCACTGAATAAAGACAAAATGGAAATTAAGAAGATGGTGTTGAAAACCAACGCTCCAACTTACTCTGAAGATATTGAGGAGAATTGAGTTAGAGAATCTTGGTTTGTCGGATACACTACTGGTTTCGCAAAACTGGCGCTTGCCGCTGTCTTTGAACTATCGATAACTACAATAAGAGGTAAGGTACTATGCAAGGTATCCTCTCTATACAATCTCATGTTTCTTTTGGTCATGCTGGTAACAGCAGTGCTGTTTTCCCAATGCAACGCATGGGTTTCGAAGTATGGCCGATTCATACCGTTCAATTTTCTAACCACACGCAGTATCAAGAAGGCTGGACTGGGCGAGCGTTTGCGGCTGAAGACATTAGCGAGTTAGTTCGTGGACTTGGTAACATCGGCGCGCTGGAAAAGTGCCAAGCGGTATTGACGGGCTACCAAGGTAGCGCAGAGCAGTGCCTTGCTGTTGAAGATACCGTGACGAAAGTGAAGCAAGCGAACCCGAACGCACTTTACGTTTGCGACCCTGTGATGGGCGCGCCAGACAAAGGCTGCATTGTGGCTCCGGGCATTGCTGAAAATCTTCTAACGCGTTTGATGCCAATGGCGGACGTGATCGTTCCGAACCAATTCGAGCTAAGTCAATTTTCTGAGATGGAAATCCACTCATTAGACGATGCGATCACCGCATGCCAACGTGCGCTAGAGAAAGGTCCAAAAGTGGTGCTAGTTAAGCACCTTTACTGCCTAGAAAATGGCAGCTTTAACATGCTATTGGCTACGCAAGAAGGTATTTACCTTGCGAAGCGTCCTCAATTTGAGTTTGCTAAACAACCTGTTGGCGTGGGCGATCTTATTTCAGCTATTTTTACCGCGGGACTCTTAAAAGGCTGGTGTCCTAAACAAGCTTTCCAACATTGTCATGACGCGTGCTACGGGGTGTTAAGTGCAACGTATCATGCAGGCGAATGGGAGCTGCAAACTATCGCGGCGCAGCAAGAGTTTGTTGAACCAAGCAAACACTTCCCGATTGAAGAAGTGGCTCTGGTCACCGCATAATTGAGCGCAATTAAACAAAAAAGGGGAGCCATCATCGGCTCCCCTTTCTATTTGTTCTGTCAGTCTTACTGAGCTTTTTGCTGCTCTGATTTACAAACTGCTGCCGTAAAGACAACGTCTGTTGAGCTGTTTAGCGCAGTTTCAGCAGAGTCTTGAATCACACCGATAATGAAGCCAACCGCTACAACCTGCATTGCTACGTCGTTTGAGATACCAAACAGGCCACACGCAAGTGGGATAAGTAGTAGAGAGCCACCTGCAACACCTGATGCGCCGCATGCAGAAACCGCAGCTACAATACTTAGAAGTAGCGCAGTCAGTAGATCAACTTCGATACCCATAGTGTGCACAGCTGCAAGCGTTAGCGTTGTGATAGTGATTGCAGCACCAGCCATGTTGATGGTCGCACCTAGAGGGATAGATACTGAGTATGTATCCTCGTCCAGTTTTAGCTTCTCACATAGTGCCATGTTTACTGGAATATTCGCCGCACTTGAACGAGTGAAGAACGCAGTTACACCACTTTCACGTAGACAACGGAATACAAGTGGGTAAGGGTTTTGTTTGGTTTTAACGAACACGATCGCTGGGTTTACAACGAGTGCGATGATCATCATTGCGCCAAGAAGAACCGCCAGAAGGTGCGCGTAGCTTGCTAGTGCGCTAAAGCCCGTTGTCGCAAACGTTGAAGCAACCAAGCCAAAGATACCAAATGGTGCAAGACGAATGATAAAGCGCACAATGTGAGACACGCTGTGGCTTAGATCTTCAAATACGGCCTTCGTTGTTGCCGATGCGTGGTGTAGTGCAAGACCCAGACCCACACCCCAAGCAAGAATGCCGATGTAGTTTGCTTCTACTAGTGCATTTACTGGGTTGTCGACCAGTTTAAACAACAATGTGCGTAGAATTTCAGCAATACCTTGAGGAGGCGTTGCACCTTCAGCGCCGGTGACAAGCGTTAAATTGGTCGGGAAAAGGAAGCTTAGAACCACTGCTGATAGCGCCGCGAAGAATGTACCCATCAGGTACAGTACAACGATTGGGCGCATGTAAGTGTGTTGGTTTTTCTTTTGGTTTGCAATTGAAGCGGCAACCAAAATAAACACAAGAATTGGCGCGATCGCTTTAAGCGCACCGACAAAAAGGCTACCAATTAATCCCGCGCTTTCGGCATGGCTTGGAGAAATTGTCGCGAGCAAAATACCAAAGACGATACCGACAAGGATCTGGACGACGAGGTTACCACGAGCATATCGGGCAACGAGGCTGTTGTGTTGCATACATCATTCCTGCAATTTTATGCCAGAGTGGCAGGGCAATAGTCCATCATTACACGGCGATAATGCCCTTGTATTGCAAGGGGTGAGCATTGCTTCTGGTCACTAAGACACATGATTATCAATTATCCTGTTTTTATAAATTCAGCCATTTTCTTGCTGAATATCACATATCTTAGCTTGGTAATATTTTGTGTCTAGTTTTAGTTTGTTTTTGGATTAAATGTTTGCTCAATGTTATTTAAATAAGATTTTTATGTTGAAAATTATCATTAGTTATGAGTAATGGTTTTTAATAAAGTTGTTAAAAAGGAGACTTTCGTCTCCTTTGATTTTATTGACAACTCAAACGCAACAAATTAATAACTTTGTTGGCGCCTGCGCTTATCATTCATGGCATTGCGAGCAAGTTTACCGAATTGTCGACTTTGTGCTCGTTGCTCTGCCAAAGTCGCGCCGTTAAAGGCTTGTTCTCGCGTTAGTTTTTGATAGTTATTGAAACGACGAACTTCCAGTTTGCCATTTTCAATCGCAGTTTGAACTGCGCAACCCGGCTCAGTTTGATGCTGGCAATCACCAAAGCGACAACGCTGAGCGAGAGCCTCAATGTCAGAAAACGCCTCGCTGACCCCCGATTCACAATCTGCTAGTTGAAGCTCGCGCATTCCCGGAGTATCAATCAAGATGCCGCCATCAGGTAATAGATGGATAGAGCGCGATGTAGTTGTATGTCGACCTTTGCTATCGTCTTCGCGAATATGCCCAGTTGCCTGTTCTTGTTGCCCGAGTAATGCATTAACAAGAGTTGATTTGCCAACGCCTGAAGAACCGATAAAAGCGAGGGTTTGTCCTTCTTTGCACCAGGTCATGAGTTTAGAAGCACTCTCTATTTCTAAGCCGTTGACTGTCTCTATAGCTAATAGAGGGTCGAGCTTCTGTACTTGGCTTTTTAGTTCATCAGTATTGTCACACAAATCGGCTTTGGAAAGCACGATGACGGGTTCGACTTCGGCTTCATGAGCCAAGGCAAGATAGCGTTCAATACGACTTAAATTGAAGTCGTCGTTAAGGGAACAGACGATAAACACTGTATCCACATTGGCTGCGATGAGTTGCTCTGCCACTTTGCTGCCAGCGGCTTTGCGGCTAAAGAGGCTCAAGCGATCCAGTAAGCGAACAAATTGCTGATCTTCATTTAAGATTACCCAGTCTCCGACGGTCATATTGGGTAAAGAATGGTGGGCATTAAGATGAACTTGCCCAGTTTCTGTTGCCAATAAATAACCACTTCGGTGATGCGCAATTACACGAGCAAAGATAGTGTTGTCGTAATCGTCTAATGTCAGTTGTTGCTGAAAAAATGGTTTCCAACCCAATTGTTTTAGAGGGTTTGAAGTTGAAACTAATGTGTCACAAAAAGTATGTGTTTGATTCATTATTGAATTATCCCAGACGCAACAAAGCGCCTTAATACAAATCGCATTAGGGTCTAATTCGGATAGAGTTGACCCCGGTGAAGACCGGGCAGAGAAGGGGAGTTGTGGTTATGCCACAGAGTTGGTGCTGTTAGGGTTACCCTTGCGATGCCCAGTTAGTGTTATTCAATACAATCATCTTGTGTCCTCTTCGTTGGTTAATAAATAAGTGAGTTAATTAAGCCAAAAGAGTATAGCTGCCCTTTTTTAAAGAGGGTAGCTATACTGCAAAAATATTAACTTTGTTTTGTGATGCGCTCTTCCATAATCTGCGAATACGTGTTGGCTTTTAAGCCGTATATGATTTGGACATGACGATCATCCAATATCACGACGCCATGCGCGCCATGATTTTTGAGTGCGTTCTTATCGATGACGGACGTCGCTCTGAGGGTAAGACGCAGCCGAGTCGCACATGCACCAGTTTCTAGCAGGTTCTCTATGCCCCCAATGGCGTCAATGATCGTATCGACGTCTTGTTCGACATTGGGGTTGGTATGAGTTAGGAAATTGAAAAATTGCTTCAGCACTGACTTAACCGTCATTTGAAGAGTCTTCGGTCGTTAGTTTTGAAATGGCTTCAACAATCGGTGCCGGTGAGAGCGTATGTGGTACTTTAGTGATTAACGTGCCATCCGGCTTCAAGAAGTAAAAGTAAGAGCTATGATCCAGCGTGTATTTTAGTTCCGAGCCTTCCAATTCTGTCTTGCGGAAAATGACACCATAGTTGTGTGCCAAAGGTGTCGTTACATCAAGTGGCGCCGATAGGCCTTCAATCATTGGATGGAAGTAATGGGCATATTTTGCTGATGCATCGGCCTCATCACGCTCTGGATCTAAAGAAATGAACATCGGGCGTAGTTGCGCTTTTTGCGCGTCGTCAATTTGATTCAGTGCTCCTGCCAGCATTGCAAGAGAAGTTGGGCAAACGTCTGGGCAGCGAGTAAAGCCAAAATAGACGACTCGGATGCGAGGGTCATTCACATCGAAGATATTGACGGCTTGGTTATTTTCCCCAAACAATACCGTTTGTTGAGAGGTGGAACTGTCCACTTGCTCTGGCTTCGTTTTCTGATTATCTAAATAGCTCTTTACGCCAAACCCGAGTGCGAAAGCAGCTACGAGAAATAGGGACCAATTGCGGCTCATAACGATTCCTTATCTTTGCATTTTTATAGCAGGGTAAACGGTATTCTCTCCATCACTGAGTTCACCAACCCAAGTCATTGCATCCTCCGTGCAAACCGGAAGAATGATGTCACCTTGATATTGGCCAGGAGCGATTTGCTTCAGCAAAAACTTTGGCTCACCCATCTCCATTTCTCTTCCTGAAAGACTTAGGATGAGTTGCTTAGCATCGCTTGTATGCCACTCAACATTTAGAGTGGTTGGAACCAAGGGTTGAGCAGTTTCTGAGTTTAGCGTCATCGTAACATTTTCTTGGACGCAAGAGGTTGTAGAGAGAAAGCAGTATTCATCTATTGACTTGCTTTGAGTGGAAGAAGAAAAGCTTTTTATTAGAGTCGGGGCATAAAATCCCGCAACTAATGCGGCTGAAACAGCGGCTATTTGTAACAGTTTCATTAAGGTTCAGCATTTATCACTTAACATTACGAGCATCGTAGCACAGATGCGCCGCTCGCCAACTCGTGACCTCGGTAAATTGTGCGTTATACCTCGGTGACCAGCTTCCTAGTAACGCGACGGACTTTATTGCATCAAATACAGCAGAGTTTTCAATTGAGATGTTTTGCCCTTAGCCAATAGATAAAAACGGATCCAATTGGCTCCGTTTTTATTTGGTTCAGTATGTGCTTGATACCAAAGTTATTTATCTGAATCTGCGAATTTCTCTAGACCCAAAACCAGAGCAATGGCTGCAAGCATCATTACGACAGCAAGTACTAACTGAGAAGGTTGTGATGTCACGTGTTCAAATTCAAATGGTGATAGGTTGTGCTGTAGCAATGGCACTTGTTCGCCCTTCGAATTGGTGCGCCAAGTGATGGTTTCTTTCCATGGCCAAATCTTTGGCAACGTACCAATCATTAATCCAGTCAAAAACATCAGGGTGAAATCACGGAACTTGCGTAGTAACCACGACAATAAGTGAGAGAAGGACAGTAAACCGATCACGCAGCCAGACAAAAATAGCGCTAATGTATCGACTTGAAAACCTTTCACTGCGGCTAATACAGGAGCATACATGCCAATCAGCAGCAAAATAAAACTGCCAGAGATACCCGGCAAGATCATCGCACAAATCGCGATAGCTCCAGCGAATAAGGTGTTAGTGGCCGTTGGTTCCATGTGTAAAGGTTTGAGCACAGTAATACTATAAGCAAACCCGACACCAACGAGCAGAATGACAAAGCGGACAAGATCGCGTTGCTCAACCTGACGAATAATGTGATACACAGAGACCAAAATTAGACCAAAGAAAAATGACCAAAGTGGGATCGGGTGTGTGTCAAGAAGCCAAGTAATCAACTTTGCTAGCGTTGCAATACTGGTGAAAATGCCGGCAAACAGAGCGATTAGGAAGAATCCGTTGATGTGATTAAACGCGGCTTTAACCCCTTCTTTTCGCCAGATAGAGAAAAGTGAGGGGTTAATGCGTCGAATGCTTTCAAGCAGCGTATCGTAAATACCAGTGATAAACGCGATGGTGCCGCCAGATACACCAGGTACAACATCTGCTGCACCCATGGCGATTCCCTTGAAGAAAGTAATTAAGTAGTTCATTGCTCTAATGCTAAGTCGTTTCGATGGCAGAGAGTATACAAACATTGCGATGAAAAAAGTATGAAATAGTGCTGTAACTACTTGGTTTTATATCCAATCTATTGCCTATCTTTATTACCCGCCAAGAGACAATGCCGCCGTAACGAGCTTTTAATGCTTGGTTTACATTTTTGAGATGATTAACTCTACTATCAATTATCAATCTTGGTTGCATTGTGCAATTGCAATTTGCATTATCAAATTGCATTTTGATAATTTGCGCGTGAATAAATCCAGCTTATATGAGATCTTGTGCCCAAAAATAAGTCTTTGCATTTTGGCATGATTAATGCATAATACTGCTCGACCCTTCTTAAGCCGAGGGTCACCTAGCCAACTGACGTTGTTAGTGAATACAATTTGTTCACACTAAATATAAGCCAATCGCGATTATTGCGGTTGGCTATTTTTTTATATGAACAACGTTACTTACGTGCTTTGCAAATTGCACTTCTCTTACTGTCAGTCATAAAAAAGGGCTGACGTGTTACGCCAACCCTTGTGTTTTACTTTACGTTTTAACCCGTTTATCTAGCAGTTCAGTATCCCATTAACTGTAGCAAATTTTCAGCTGTCACAATGGCTTCTTTACGATTAGCAATATTAAGCTTTTGGTACAGGTTGCGAATGTGGGTTTTAATTGTCGTACCTGCCACATCCAGCTCTTGTGCGATTTGCTCGTTACTAAAGCCTGAATAAATCAGCCCCAGAACCTGCCATTCGCGTTGTGTTAATGGGCTAGTACGTACTAGCTCTGGCACATTAGGGTGATTCACCAACTTTTCAATAAAGTCTTCATCAAAGTGAATCGACCGGCTACGTTGATTCGATGAAATGTCCTTCATTAACTGTTGAGCACGGTGACGCTCAAGATCGCCCAGTTCATGGCGGAGGCTCAACTTCTCCAGCAGACCGCCAATGGTTGCACCATCAATCAGGAAGTTTCCGACCATGCCAGTTTGGTTCGTCATTACTAATGCTTCTTTTAACAGAGCCTTGGCTTGCTCCTCATCTTTTTGGCGAGCAGAAAGGACCGCTTCAACCACTAAGTTGCGATTAGTATCTGTGATTAGGTTAGTGCGACGAGCTTCACCTTGGAGAAAATCTAACGCAGCACGAGCGTCGGTATATTGGCCTAAGTTAATGTGGGCGCGAGCAATGTTACGCCATTGCAATTGAGAAAAGTGGTTGCATGCCGATTCAGGACGAACCGCAGTATTGAGCCATTCTTGCATTGCATCGGTATTCCCGCGCGCTTGCCAAAATAGAATCAACGATAGTGAAGCGTTTGCAGTCCAATCTACGTGATAAGTCGACTGTTTCATCAAGTGCTGTATATGCTCAATGAATTTACCTGCTTTGTCTAATTCACCGCGTCCAATCGCAATACGCGCCAACATCGAATAGCTATGTAAGTGCTTGCTTGGTGAATGGTTTTCGAGAATTTGCAGACCTTTGTACGCGCATTCTTCCGCTTCATCAAGTCGGTTCCAGCACCAAAGTACTTGCGCGCGAATACGCAGCAAAAATTCATGAAGAGGAACATGCTGAAGCTGCTGATCTTCAATCAGACGGAATGCGGAATCTTGTAGTTCAAAGGCAGCTTGCACGTAACCTTGTGCAATTAAAATCTCGCTTTGCTGCAATATTGCCCATAACGCTTGGTGATATACCTGATACTGACGAGCTAGCTTTTCAGTTTGTTGCATCATCGGCAAAGCACGGTCTAGTTTACCTAGCACGTGGTTAACTTCACCAACAACCGAAGTCGCCACAATTCGGCTACGGTAAATTGTGTTATCAAGTTGGCTAAGCGCTAACTCCGCTAATTCGAGAGCTTTTTCTGGTTGGTTACTGTTGATAGCCACTTGAGCAAGCAACGCGTTTGCTTGACCTTGATAATGAATATCTAACGCAATGTTACGCTTTTTGTGTTCCTCTTCCGCTTCTTCAAGCAGGTGGCCCACTTGGTTATAACGATGCTGACTTTGAGCCAACCATGCTCGGAGCATCGTAAGTTTTGGGTGGCTGAACAACAGATCATCGTCCAACTTGTTAATTGAGCTTTCCAGTGTGCTGAGTTCGCCTTGGTTAAACATCTTCCAGCCGAATTCGTTTAGGATCTCTACCACTAAGTCCTTATCATTCGATTTTTGTGCATGATGAATCGCTTGGTGTGGTGCTTTTTGTTGTAACCAAGCGATAGCAGCATTGCGGTGGAGATCTTTTTCTTGCTGAGGAATACGAGCTTGGCGCTCATGAGATAAAAACTCGCCAAATAAGTTATGGAACCGGAACCAGTTCTGTTCCCCTTCGAGCGGGTAAATAAATAAGCCGTAACGGTTAAGCGATTCAATCATTCCCAGTGCGTCTTCGCGTTGGGTAAGGGCAAACACTAACTCATCATTGAAGTGGTCAAGCACGGATACTTGCATTAAAAAGTGACGAGTTTCGTGATCGAGTAAGTCAAACACTTCTTCGACCAAGTAATCCCACAAGTGCGCGTGATTGAACTGCGATACCGACTCTACAGTTTGTGCCAATGTGCGGTTTTGATGTTGGGCTTGCAATGCGATCAACTGCATCGCCGATGGCCAACCTTCAACATAGGTTCTTAGGCTGTTCGCCATGTCTTCATCAATACCATCGGCGATACGCTGGTTAAAGAAGCGAGTTGTTTCTTCGGTATCAAACGCCAACATCTCGTTGCCTATTTCGATCATTAAATCACGAACACGTAAGTTTGCAGTGCCCAGAGGCGGCGCTGCACGACTGGTTACCACAACGGTGAGGTTGTCTGGCATGTGCTTTAAAAAGAAACGCATGGATTCATGGATTTCATCATTCGTGATTAAATGGTAGTCATCAAGCACCACGTAGCACTCTTGATGAAAGTCAGCCATTTCAGCGAATACTTCGCTAAATAGGGAGCGTAAAGACGAGATCTGACGTTTTTCCGCCAGTTTTTGTGCGTTAGCGCAACTGAAGTTGGTGGCTTTGTTTAATGCTTGAAGCAGATAGTTTACAAAGCGAAAGCCGTCGTTATCGCTGTCATCAATGCTGTACCAACCGACGTTTGGCTTATCGGATAGCCACTGCGCTGCCATTGTTGTTTTTCCGTAACCTGCTGGGGAGCGGAATAAAACCAATTTGTAGTAAGGCGCTTGCTGTAGTAAGTCCAACACTCGTGGGCGCACGATGGCATTGTGCAGGCGTCCTGGTCGAGTAAGCTTAGATGGAATCCACATTAGTAGTTATGT
Organism: Vibrio sp. Vb1127; assembly: GCF_033338735.1. Taxonomy (NCBI): domain Bacteria; kingdom Pseudomonadati; phylum Pseudomonadota; class Gammaproteobacteria; order Vibrionales; family Vibrionaceae; genus Vibrio; species Vibrio sp. Vb1127. The sequence continues at coordinate 256,644 of NZ_JAWOTF010000006.1, forward strand.
CCTTATTTATGTATACCCAAATGACAGCAACGTGATCATTCTAGTAAAGCCCCCTTGAAAGCTGTCTTACTGAATGATGTCATCAGCATCAAAAACACTGTTTGAATGCCGGATAATGTCGCTACTGTTGGGGCTTGCGTCCGTCTGAAAAACCATTCCATACGGTCACTTAGATATAAAAGCTAGCGAAAACTAGAAATAACTCACATCGCCTAATTCTAGTTTGTATAAAAAGCGTACAATCCTGTGAGCTGAGTGGGATGTTACGACATCAGAAATGTTCGTTACTTTGATCCACTTCCTAATTCTCAAGGGTTGATGGATTTACCATCAACTACGCCCTTTATTTGTGATTGTCGTCACTTAAATATCGTTTGTTTCGTTAGCGTTAAGATCGCGTTGCACATAGATTACGAAAAGTTCTTCTACGCTGACCGAGTTAATGTGACCGATATTACAATTTTCACATCATCAGATGAGTGGACTATAAAAAGCGTCATGAACGGGTTTTAACCTTTCTCACATTCCATTGTGATCAAAATCACTAAGAACTGGTGCAAAGTTCACTTTGTTGAGATTTGGATCACTAACCTAGCAATGGTACCCCCTCTACGCCCTCAGCCCTCCTCCTTCAAAGGATGAGAATTAGGAGGATGTTTATTCACAGAGGTAAATGCACGATGTATGGCAGATGAATTACCAAAAGACGTGAGAATTTCGTAATGAAACCTACTCAACAAAAACAATTTGACAAGAAGTCGTTCCAAGAAAGCGTAAAGAAACACCTATCTGTAACTTACGCTCATACGATTGAAAACGCAGACAGCCGCGCATGGTACCTAGCAATGGGGCATGCTCTGGCTGAATTTACTACTCTAGATTTGCTTGCGACAGAAGAAGATCCACGCATTAAAAGTGCGAAGAGCGTTAACTACCTTTCGCTAGAATTCCTTATCGGTCGTTTGACTGGTAACAACCTAATCAGCATGGGTCTGTACGAACAAGTAACAGAAGCAATGGCTGAACTAGGTTACAACCTAACTGATCTGCTAGAAGAAGAGCGCGACCCATCATTGGGTAACGGTGGCCTTGGTCGTCTGGCTGCGTGTTTCATGGATTCATGTGCGGCACAAGAATTCCCAACTGTCGGCTATGGTTTACATTACGAATACGGTCTATTTAAACAGTCATTCAAAGATGGTCGCCAGCAAGAAGCACCTGACGCATGGCGCGGTGTAGAAGGCTACCCTTGGGAAATTGCGCGTCCAGAACTTGCGCAAGAGATCGGTTTCTACGGTCACGTTGAAGTGATTAACGAGAACGGTAAAGAGGTTCGCAAATGGGTACCAGGCATGACAGTAAGAGCAATGCCTTGGGATCTTCCAATTGTGGGTTACGAATCAGACACGGTTTACCCGCTACGTCTTTGGGAATGTCAGGCGATTGCACCATTCTCACTAGCAAGCTTTAACAATGGTGATTACTTCGAAGCTCAGCACGCACTGATCGACGCAGGTAACATCACTAAAGTGCTTTACCCGAATGACAACCACGAGAAAGGTAAAACACTGCGTCTAATGCAGCAGTACTTCCACTCAGCAGCGTCTGTACGTGACATCCTACGTCGCCACGAAGCTGCGGGCTACTCGCTAGCGGATCTACCTAAGCAAGAGACTATCCAGCTTAACGATACACACCCAACGATTGCGATTCCTGAACTAATGCGCATCCTGATGGATGAAAAAGGTTTAGCTTGGGAAGCGGCTTGGGAAATCAGCTCTAAGACATTTGCGTACACCAACCACACGCTACTTCCAGAAGCACTAGAGACATGGCCAGAGTCGCTAATCCAGCACCTGCTACCACGTCACATGGAGATCATTTACGAGATCAACCACCGCTTCCTACAAGACGTACGTGCAATGTGGCCGGGTGATGTCGCGAAGCAACAGAAGCTTTCTATCATCGAAGAAGGTTTCCACCGCATGGTTCGCATGGCAAACCTATGTGTAATCGGCTCTTACGCAGTAAACGGTGTAGCAGCACTTCACTCTGAATTGGTTAAGAAAGACCTATTCCCAGAGTTCCACGAAATGTACCCGACACGTCTACACAACGTAACGAACGGTATTACGCCACGTCGCTGGTTGAAGTTCTGTAACCCAGGTCTGTCTCAGCTTATCACTGAGAAAGTCGGCCCAGAATGGCCAGCGAAACTAGAGCAACTTGAAGGTATTGCGAAGTACGCTACTGACGCGACATTCCAAAAAGAATTCATGGCAGTGAAGAAAGAGAACAAAGAACGCCTAGCAACTTGGGTGAAAGAGAACATGGGTATCGAGCTCGATACTAATGCAATCTTCGATGTCCAAATCAAGCGTCTGCACGAGTACAAACGTCAGCATCTAGACTTGCTACACGTACTGTCTCTGTACCACCGTATTCTTAATGAACCAGGTTTTGAGTGTACGCCACGCGTTGTGTTCTTCGCAGCAAAAGCAGCACCGGGTTACCACCTAGCGAAAGAAATCATCTTCGCAATCAACAAGATTGCAGACAAGGTGAACAACGATCCTCGCATCGGTAACAAGCTGAAAGTGGTATTCATCCCTGACTACCGCGTGAGCATGGCTGAAATCATTATCCCTGCGGCTGACGTTTCTCAACAAATCTCGCTAGCGGGTAAAGAAGCATCAGGTACAGGTAACATGAAGATGGCGCTAAACGGTGCGCTAACTATCGGTACAATGGATGGTGCAAACGTTGAGATTCGTGAGGAAGTAGGCGATGAGAACATCTACATCTTCGGTCTAGATGTTGAAGGTGTGAAAGCGCTGAAAGCTCAAGGTTACAACCCATTTGATTACTACAATGCGGATCACCTACTCAAAGCGTCAATGGACTTGCTATTGGGTGAAGAGTTCACACCAGGTCAACCAGGCTTACTGCGAGCAACGTATGACAGCCTACTAGACGGCGGTGACCCGTACTTATGTCTTGCGGACTTTGCATCTTACGTGAAAGCGCACGAAGACATGAGCGAACAATATAAAGATCAAGCTGGCTGGGCGAAGAAGGCCATTCTTAATACCGCCCTTGTTGGCAAGTTCACGTCAGACCGCTCAATCCGCGACTACGTGAACAATATCTGGAAACTTGAAGCGGTGAAACGCTAATAGAACCTAGTTAAGACCAAGGTAGCCAAGCGCTACCTTTGGTCATTTTCCAAAAGAAGTTATTGATAACAATAAAACCCTACATGGAAGGTGTTGGTATTACCTTCGGAGAAAGCGATGAAAGAACAAACAGCATTAAAGAAAGTCGCGGAAATGGCGAGATTGGCTGATAGCTATGTCAGTGCTTGGGGAGATGAGGCGAAAGTGTCTGAGGAGACGCTACGCCGCTTGCTCGCTTCGCTTGGCTACGATACTAGCAGTGATGAAAAACTACTGGCTTCTGCTGAAAAGAAACATAAAAAAGACGTACTAGCCCCTGTTCTTGTTTTACGCGACGGCGAACCAGTCGAAGTGGAACTAAACCTAGGTACGAGTGCTCGTGAGAGTGAATTCAGCTGGCGTTTAGAAACAGAACAAGGAGAGGTACTTGAAGGCTATCTTCAGTCCCAAATTGTTCGTGATGAGCGTGCTGAGGGTGGCCCTCTAGTGTTTGCATTGCCAAAGAACTTGGCTTGGGGTTATCACAAACTGATCATCAGTCGTAAGCGTCGTAAAACACCTTACGAGATGTCATTGATCATTACGCCGAAAGCGTGTTTCAAACAAGACGATCTAAACCAACACAAAAAGCTATGGGGTCCTAGTATCCAGCTTTACACACTGCGTACTCAGCATAACTGGGGCATCGGTGATTTTGGCGACCTAAAACAACTGGTGAGTGATATTGCCTCTCGTGGCGGTGACTTCATTGGCTTGAACCCTATTCACTCGCTGTTCCCTGCGAATCCAGAAGGGGCAAGCCCATACAGCCCGTCTTCTCGTCGTTGGTTGAACATCATGTACATCGACGTAAGCTCTGTACCTGAGTTCGCGCTAAGTGCAGAAGCACAACAACGTGTCGGTAGTGCAGAGTTCCAACAACGTTTACAAAAAGCGCGAGACTCTCATTGGGTGAATTACACCGAAGTTTCGCAACTAAAAATGAGCGTTCTTCCGTTGCTATTCAGTGAGTTTAAAGCTCGCCATTTAGACAAGAACACTGATCGCGCTCGTGCCTTCTTGGACTTTGTTGAAAAAGGCGGCGACAGCTTGCTACACCAAGCTGCATTCGATGCACTTCATGCTGATTTACATGCAGAAGATGCAAACATGTGGGGCTGGCCAGTATTCCCTGAGAAATACCGCACATTCGACGCAGCCGGTACTCAGAAGTACATTAAGGACAACCAAGATCGTGTTCACTTGTACATGTACCTGCAATGGATCGCAGACGATCAAATCAAAGAAGCGCAAGCGCTAGCCGAAGAAAAAGGCATGGCTGTGGGTTTGTACCGCGACCTTGCGGTTGGTGTTGCAGATTCAGGCAGCGAAACATGGGCTGACGAAGGCGCGCTAGTATTGGATGCAAGCATCGGTGCGCCACCAGATGTACTTGGTCCACTAGGCCAAAACTGGGGTCTGCCTCCGCTTAACCCTCAGGTTTTAGAAGCGACTGGCTACGACGCTTACATCAAATTGCTACGTGCTAACATGAAGCATTGTGGAGCATTGCGTATCGACCACGTACTTGGCCTGCTTCGCCTTTGGTGGATTCCAAAAGGCGAGAAAGCGACAGAAGGCGCATACCTGTACTACCCAGTTGAAGACATGCTAGCAATCCTAGCGTTGGAATCTCACCGTCATCAGTGTTCTGTAATCGGTGAAGACTTGGGTACTGTACCTGATGAAATCGTTGATATCCTTCGTGATGCGGGTGTGCATTCGTACAAAGTCTTCTTCTTCGAAACATCAAAAGACGACGGCGGTTTTATTTCTCCGAAGCACTACGCTGAGCAGTCTATGGCTGCGCTGTGTACGCACGATATGCCAACACTACGCGGTTTCTGGCACTGTGATGACTTGAAGATGGGGCGTGAGATTGGTCTGTACCCTGATGAGCAGCAGTTGGAAGGCCTATTCGCTGACCGCTTGAAGTGCAAACAAGGCATTCTAGACAGTGTTCGCTGGCATGGCTATCTGCCAGAAGGCATTGGTCATGATGCTCAGTACGTGCCAATGGATTCATACCTAAGCGAAGCGCTGCAACTGCACGTAGCCGCGGGTGACTCTGCACTGCTTAGCGTTCAGCTTGAAGACTGGCTAGAAATGGATCAACCGGTCAACATTCCTGGTACGGTGGATGAGTATCCAAACTGGCGTCGTAAATTGTCGATGAACCTAGATGAAATCTTCAGCCGTGAAGATGTGAATCGTATTTCTAAACGCCTTACTGAAGTTCGCGCACAGGCGAGTAAGTAAGATGCCTAGAGTGACGTAGATGGACGAGCTGATTACCAATTTTGTTAGCTCAGAGGTACGAAAGTTCCGTCTAGGTCACTCATTCCTAAAACACAATCCGTTAGGATGAAGTACCGTTATTATGCCCGCGACAATAGCGGGCATTTTTGTATTTTGACGCCGTTTACGCAACGAACGTGAGAAGCGGAGTCTTTTTGTGAGTTCACAACGTTGGCTGTGGAGAAACCGATGTTTGATTCAGATCTCTGGTCTTGAAAAGGATGTTGGCTCTAGGGAGAAAGATTTGAAAACCACCAAAACCAAGAAAATAAAGAAACAACACGAACGCGCATACGAACTGCTTGCTGAGGCGGCTTACTCAGATCCATTTGCGGCGCTGGGTCCATTCATTGACGACGAAGCTTCGCTGAGAGTTTGGATGCCGGGCGCAAACAAGGTTGAACTGCTTGTTAATGGTGAACCTCGCGTGGCGCTTGAGCGTGATGGCGACAGCGGTTTCATCTTAAAAGAGCAACGCGATTTACACCTGACCCACTACCGTTTAGCGGTCGATTGGAATGGTGTTGAACAAATTATTGATGACCCGTACCAGTACCACAATATCTACCAAGAGTACGAGCATCTGCATACGCCAAAAGACATGTATCACTACATGGGCGCGCACTTTGTCACGCTAGAGCGTGGCGGTGAAAACATCTCTGGTGTGCGTTTCCTTGTTTATGCACCACATGCATCTGCTGTTAGCCTTGTGGGTTGCTTCAACCAATGGGATGGCCGTCGTCATCCAATGCAACGCTTAGACTACGGTATCTGGGGCCTATTCATTCCTGGTTTGGAAGAGGGGGTACAATACAAATTTGAGCTCAAAGGGCCAAATGGGGAAGGGTTGCCACACAAACAAGACCCTTGGGGTTTCTACTCTGAGCAATACCCATCGTTCGCATCCATTACCTACGATCACAAGCGTTACCAATGGCAAGATGCGAAATGGCAAAACCGTGCAGTGACACAAAAGTGTGATGAAGCGTTATCGTTTTACGAGCTACATGCTGGATCATGGAAGCGCGACGAGAACGGTGATTTCCTGAACTACCGCGAACTCGCGGAGCAGTTGGTGCCATACCTTGTGGATATGGGCTACACCCACGTTGAGCTGATGCCTGTGTCTGAGCATCCATTCTATGGTTCATGGGGCTATCAACCTGTTGGCTTGTTTGCACCAACTAGCCGTTTTGGCTCACCTGATGATTTCAAATTCTTCGTGGATGCGTGTCACCAAGCTGGTATCGGTGTAGTGCTGGATTGGGTTCCTGCGCATTTCCCATCGGATGATCATGGTTTAGCTAACTTTGATGGTACGCCTCTGTTCCATGATCCAGATCCTCGTCGCGGTTGGCACCAAGATTGGAACTCCTACATTTACGATTTAGGCCGTGAACATGTACGTCGCTTCCTTGTCTCGAATGCGCTGTACTGGTTTGAACAATTCCATATTGATGGCATTCGTGTCGATGCTGTTGCGTCGATGCTCTATCTCGATTATTCACGTAGCCACGATCAGTGGGTCCCGAACGTTGATGGTGGCAACGAAAACTACGACGCAATCGCAACCTTAAAATGGATGAACGAAGAAGTGTACAAGCACTTCCCGAATGCGATGACGATTGCGGAAGAGTCAACGGCGTTTCCGGGTGTGTCTGCGCCAACCTTTATGGGTGGTTTAGGCTTTGGCTTCAAGTGGAATATGGGGTGGATGCACGACAGTCTTTCATACATCAAAGAAGATCCTGTTCACCGCAAATACCACCACAATACCATCACATTTCCGCTGGTTTATGCGCACAGCGAGAACTACGTCTTGTCTCTCTCTCACGACGAGGTGGTGTACGGCAAAGGCTCTATTCACAACAAGATGCCGGGCGATGAATGGCAGCAAACCGCAAACCTAAGAGCATACTACGGTTATATGTATGGTCAACCGGGCAAAAAGCTGAACTTCATGGGCGCGGAAATCGGTCAAACGGCGGAGTGGAACCACGATGATCAGTTGCAATGGTTCTTGCTAGAATACGAGCGTCATCAAGGCGTTCAAAAGCTGATGCGAGATTTGAACCACTTGTACCGAAATGAAGCGGCGATGCACGATCAAGATTGTGTTCCTGCTGGTTTTGAGTGGCGTCTACAAGACGAAGCGGATGCGAGCATCCTAGCGCACGAGCGTATTAGTAAAGAAGGTGAGCGTATTCTGATCATCACCAACTTTACGCCCGTACCACACGAGCGCTTTCGTTTAGGCGTTCCAA